>NZ_JADNQV010000002.1:0-281052 GCF_015594635.1 Streptococcus sp. HF-100 | reverse complement strand
AAATGTTTTATGGCTATGAGAATCACTTTAGGTCTTTAGAAGACCTTGAACAAGCTATTGTGAACTACATTGATTATTACAACAACAAACGAATTAAGGTCAAACTAAAAGGACTTAGCCCTGTGCAATACAGAACTAAATCCTTTCAATAATTATTTGTCCAACTTTTGGGGGTCAGTACAGAATGGCTCCATTTTTATTTCTCATCAATAACAATTCTGACTTTTTTATCTTCGGTTGGGACAGAATAAACAATCGTTCTTACCGCAGAGATCGTGCGACCTTTACGACCGATTACACGTCCAACATCACTAGGGTCAAGATCTAAATGATATTCCAAAAATTCTGGTGTATCTTCAATCTTGATAGTTAAAGCATCTGGTTGTGAAATCAAAGGTTTCACTATCGCAATAATAAGATTTTCAATCGTATCCATAGTCAACCTGCACTTCTATTATTTAGAGTATTTAGAATCGTGGAATTTCTTCATCACACCAGCTTTTGAAAGAATGTTACGAACAGTATCAGAAGGTTGAGCACCTTTTGACAACCAGTCAAGAATACGATCTTCTTTTAAAGTTACTTGGTTTTCAGCAACAAGTGGATTGTATGTTCCAACTGTTTCGATAAAACGTCCGTCACGAGGTGAACGTGAGTCTGCTACGTTGATACGGTAGAAAGGTTTTTTCTTAGAACCCATACGAGTTAAACGGATTTTAACTGCCATTTTAAAAATTTCTCTTTTCTCTTTTTTATTTTTAGGAATAGCAGAGCTACTCCCAACATACTCTATCTTATCACAAGAAAGAAAAGGTGTCAAGAAAAAATCTTGACATCTTTTGATATTACCATTCTACGACTTCAAAGACTGTAGCTGTCAGATCTTCAACAAAAGAATCGCTAACTTGACGACTATTTCCAGCTACAAGTTTCAAATTTCCAATATCTTCAATATTGTATCTATCACCACTTGCATTAAAAATTACGAGGTAATAATTGTCATCCTTCACTTCAAAAATGACAATTCCGCTTCCGGAATGCGCCGAATGTACAAAGGCATGCTGGTAAATGTCATCATAATGCTGGTAAGAAAATTCTTTTGTTGTCGTTTTTAAACGAATCATCTGTTTGATATAGTTGATACTTTCTTGATGATGAGCTAATAAATCCCAGTCTACTTGATTGACAGCATCGGGAGCGTTATAACTGTTCATAGCACGCTTATGATCTGCCTGAATGGCATTCCCATTTGCTCCAGTTGCCACTAGTTTGCTACGTGAAAATTCCTGTCCCAACTCCATAAAACTCATGCCTTGTAAGAGGAGATTCATCGCAGTCGCTAATTCAATCCGCTTAGTACGAGTCAACTCATCATCATCTGGGTGCAGTTCAGCTAACAAATCGTGCAAATTGTAATTATCATGCGCTTCTACATAATTAACGACTTGTTTTGGCTCCAGATAGGTTCCTAGTTCACTACTTCCTAGAATTGCCTTGGCAACAATTGATTCTGTCGCTTGACCACTTACAAAGCCAGCTTTCAAACCACCATAAACCTCTGCGCCTTTGATAGCATCACGTTCAGTATCGTTGAAAAATCCGATATTAGGTAATTCAAAGGCATTATCTTTTTTGGCTTTGTCAAGCGGAAGCAATCCTGTCCCCATATCCCAACCTTCACCGTATGTGAGAATTCTCGGGTCAATTTTATCTAACGCTTCCCGAATTTGACGCATCGTTTCAATATCATGAATGCCCATTAAATCAAAACGAAAACCATCAATATTATACTCTTTTACCCAATAAAGGATAGAATCAATCATATATTTACGAAACATTTCATGCTCGCTGGCTGTCTCGCTCCCCACACCTGTTCCATTTTGGAAAGATCCGTCTGGATTCATTCGATAGTAATAATCAGGCACTGCTTGTTGAAACGGTGAATCATGAGTCGAATAAATATGGTTATACACGACATCTATCACTACGGAAATGCCCGCATCATGATAGGCTTGAATCATCGTTTTTAAATCCCGCATTCCTTGAGATGGGTTTGCTGGATCAGTTGAAAAACTTGTTTCTGGAGCATTGTAATTTTGTGGATCATACCCCCAATTGTAGGTCACATTTCCATGCCAATCATACTCTTTATGTCGATCAGAGATGGGCTGCAATTGTACAACATTGATACCTAAAGATTGGATATAATCAAATCCCGTCGCCTGGCCAGATCGATTTTTGGTTCCTTTTTGACAAGCCCCTAAAAAGGTTCCTCGGTGTTTTTTAGACACGCCAGAACTGCTAGACTTCGTCAAATCTCGTACATGCATCTCATAAATAACAGCTTGACAAGGATTCTTTAGACGCCAAATTGCCTGTTGCCCTTGTTTCACTTGGAAATGTTTTGGATTTCGCTCCGCAGGCGATAAAATGACAGAACGCTTTCCATCTTCCGTTACGGCTTCCGCATACGGATCGCGTGTTACTGTTTTGTGATGTTCAAACTCTAGCTGGTACTGATAGGCTTTATTTGCCAAGTCATCTGAAATCACTCGAGACCAAATTCCGATTGTATTTTTAGCATGATCTTTGGAAAAATCTTCTCCTCTTTGTAAGTCGTAGACCTTCCAGATTTTCGCTTTGTTAGTGCTATTCTTGTAGACTACTAGCTGAACTTTTTTTGCAGTCGGTGCCCAGAGTTTAAATTCAGCTTTTTTACCATCATACCGACAACCTAGCCAACCTTGATACCCCCAATGCTGATCAAAATGTTTGCTGTCTAATGCCATATCAAAAGCATGAGGATCTTGCTTTGCATAATACGGACTAGTCATAGCAGCCTGCCTAGAATAATAAACTTGACTGTCTCCTTCTATAATCCAAACCTCAGTCACTAAATGAGATGGTAACAACTGAATGGAATAGTCAACCGACTGGTGAGACCAATCGGTTGTTTTTACAATGACATGGACATTACTCAAAGCTTGTTCGCTTTTATAGGACAAGGTTCCTTGAATCCCGAAATCATCATACTGGGAAAAAGTACTCTCTTCTCCCCATTTATTCATTTGCCATTTCCACATATTATAGGCTGCATAATTTCCTAATTGATTATGGTAATGGATTAAGACACGATAGTCTAACATCACATTCTCCTGATTATTCTTTATTCTCCAATGACAAAGCACTATCGCTAATCTCATCAATATTTGCAAAAAATTCTAAATGGTTATGAAGAACTTCCAATTCAACAGGAGTATCTCCACCATATTCGCCATCCAGATTTAACATGAATGGGGCTTTTTTGTCTAAAACTTCTAACTTTAACTTACTTGTTTTTAAATATTCTACATTCACATCTGTCACATGTTGACCACCATTGATTGCTTGAATCATCAACGCCAACATATCAAACAACCGAGCAGTTTTCACCAAAATCAAGGTAAAATTACCATCATCTAGCACTGTATCTGGCGCTAATTTTTCAAAACCGCCGATTGAATTTGTCAAGGCAACAAAAATCAAAGAGACCTTACCTTCAAACACACCGTGGTCGTGCTCAATATGTACTTTACGTAATTTAGATTTTGGCAGCATTTCTGCTCCTTTTGCGACATAGGCAAGGTAGCCTAGACGTGACTTGACTTCACTTGGAACACTATAGGTCAATTCTGTCAAAGTTCCCGCTGCAGCAATGTTAATAAAATATTTTTTCCCATAAGCCTGACCAATATCCATTTTTATGGTTTGATTTTTTTCAATAATCCGCGCAGCTGCCACTGGATCCCCCATTGGAATCTTGAGGGCGCGTGCATAATCATTGGTCGTACCAGTTGGAATAAACGCCAACTTTGGACGATTTTCCAACGGTGCTACCCCATTGACCACTTCATTGATTGTCCCATCGCCACCAGCTGCAACAATTAAATCAAATCCCGCTTTGGCTGCTCTCTCTGCTTCATTTTGAGCTGATAAAGGAGCTGGCGTCGTCTGATAAGCACTTGTTTCATAGCCTACATCTTCTAAAACGTCTAAAACTTCTGCGATATTTTTTTTAATAATTTCCTGACCAGAGGTCGGATTATAAATCAATCGTGCTCTTTTTCTAGCTGTTTCCATACAAACCTCTATAAACTCTCAAGCCAAATTTCATCACGAATGGTTATGCCCAACTCTTGAGCTTTTGTTAATTTACTTCCTGCATCTGCTCCGGCAACGACTAGACTTGTTTTCTTAGATACCGAGCTCGTCACCTTTGCACCTAAACTTTCTAATTTCGCTTTTGCTTCTGAACGATTGAGACGTTCCAATTTTCCTGTTAAAACAACGGTCAATCCAGAAAGCGCTGCATCTGCTGCCACTTTTTCGCCAAGGTAGGTGAAATTTAACCCCGCTTCTTTTAATTCCGACAATAAAATATGAGTTCCTTCTTGTGCGAAATAGCTGGAAAGACTCTCAGCAATCACCATTCCTAGACTATCCAGCGCAGCAATTTCTTCTCTTTTTGCTTTTGCTAATTGCTCCAAATCATGAAAATGCTCCAACAAAATCTGACTGGCTTTACTTCCAACATGGCGAATGCCCAAGCCAAATAATAATTTCTCAGCAGAATTTTCCTTGGAAGCCTGAATAGCAGTATACAACTTATTAGCTGATTTTTCCTTAAAATTTTCCAATTGCAGCAAATCTTCGACAGTCAAGCGATAAATGCCAGCCACATCATTTACCAACTGCTGATCAAATAACTTTTCTACAACAGCAGGACCAAGACCAGTGATATTCATGGCATCGCGACTAGCAAAATGAATCAAGCCTTCTTTGATTTGTGCAGGACAACGTGGATTGATACAGCGCAAAGCAACCTCATCTTCAAAGTGAATCAACTCGCTGTTGCAACTTGGACAATTCTTTGGAATCTCCAATTTCTCTTTTGATTGGCGCTTGCTTTCAACCACTCGCAAAACAGCCGGAATAATGTCGCCCGCCTTATAAACGATAACTGTATCGTCTTTGCGAATATCTTTTTCAGCAATGTAATCTACATTGTGCAAAGTGGCTCGGCTGACCGTTGTCCCTGCTAATTGCACAGGCGTCAAGTTGGCGGTCGGCGTAACAACTCCAGTCCGCCCAACCGTCCAGTCAACTGATAAAAGCTGCGCTTCTTTTTCCTCGGCTGGAAATTTGTAAGCAATCGCCCATTTAGGTGCTTTTACGGTAAAACCAAGCTCTTCTTGTACCGCCAAATCATTTACCTTGATTACAACACCGTCAATATCATACGGTAACTGGTCGCGTTCTTGAGCGATTTGTCCAATAAACCGCCACACTTCATCCATCGAATGTGCCAAAATATGCCACTCATTCACACTGAATCCATTTTTAGATAACTGATTTAAAACAGCTTCTTGGCTCGTCGCACTTGTCGGACTGGCCTCTTGATAGAGAAAGGTTGCAAGATTTCGCTTGGCAACAATCGCCGTATCCAACTGACGCAATGTTCCTGCCGCTGCATTTCTCGGATTAGCAAATTCTGGTTCTCCGTTTTCCTGACGTAGCTGATTCACCGCATCAAAAGAGCTACGTGGCATATAACATTCACCACGGACAGTCATATCAACTTCGCTTGGCAACTTTAAAGGAATATCTTTCACTCTTTTCAGATTTTCTGTGATATTTTCACCAACAGAACCGTCTCCGCGAGTCGCTCCTGCAACTAAAATCCCCTTTTCATACATGAGAGAAACAGAGAGGCCGTCAATTTTTAGTTCACATAGATAGCTAACATCTGGAAAATCTTTCCGAATCCGTGCATCAAATACATCTAACTCTTCACGTGAAAAAGCATCCTGCAAACTATAGAGCGGATACTGGTGTTGGTATTTTTCAAAACCTTCTAAAACCTTACCTCCCACACGATGAGTTGGGCTATCAGGCTGAACGAACTCTGGATACTGCTTTTCTAAATCTAATAATTCATGATACAGCTTATCATATTCACTGTCCGATACGCTTGGATTATCAGTCGTATAATATTCATGAGCATACTGATTGAGCAACTTCACCAGTTCTAACATTCTGTCTTTCATATTTCTATTTTATCATAATTCATGCGTTTCTACAGCATTCTTACCTATATTCTTTACAAAAAATTAGACAAAAATGTAAAATAACAGAAAAATAATCATCGTCACATCAAATATGATAAATTTCCAAAATTTAATTGATTAAAATACATAAAAGAAGTAAAATATACTATAAATAAAAAAGCTAGGAGAATTGTTAGTATGAATATTACAATTGCAGGTGTCGGTGCCATGGGTAGCCGCTTTGCTCTGATGTTGCATCGAGCAGGGCATAAAGTGACTTTAGTAGATGGTTGGAAAGAACATGTCACAGCTATCCAAAAAGATGGCTTACAAGCTAACTTAAACGGCGAAGAAGTTGTTGCCAAGTTGCCCATCTATTTGCAAAGCGAAGTAGATCCAACCTTATCTAATGACTTAATTATTCTGTTTACAAAAGCCATGCAGCTAGAAGCGATGTTAGCAGATATTCAACCTTTGATACATGATAATACAGCTGTTCTCTGTCTATTAAATGGGATTGGTCATGAAGAAGTCATTGAAAAATATGTCCCAAGAAATCAAATTATGATTGGAAATACCATGTGGACTGCTGGTATGGAAGAACCTGGACGTGCAAAATTATTCGGAAACGGCTCAATCGCTTTGAAGAATTTAGTCGTAGATCCAAAAGCCGAACAAGCAGCTTATAAAGTCATTGAAACCTTGAATTCTGCCGGATTAAATGCGCAATACACAGAAAATATCTTATATGCCATTTATAAAAAAGCTTGTGTCAACGGAACGATGAATAGTTTGTGTACCCTTTTGCTTGCTAATATGGCAGACTTTGGAGACACTACTCCTGCACATAATATTGTTGTGAAAATTGTTAGCGAGTTTGCAGAAGTTGCAAAACACGAAAATGTAGACTTGAATGTCACAGAAACCGTGGACTACATTGAAAAGAATTGTTATAATCGCGATACAATTGGCTTGCATTATCCGTCAATGTATCAAGATTTGAACGAGCACAATCGTTTGACAGAAATTGATTATATCAACGGAGCTATTGCACGAAAGGGACAACAATATGGTGTAGACACGCCATACTGTGCCCTTATAACTGAACTCGTCCATTGTAAAGAACAATTATTAGGTGCAAAATAAACTTAGCTAGAAAATTCATTGTTTTTACAAAAATCTTAAAACGATATGGTCTTATATTTTTTAATTGCCAGATAAACAAAAATATGCCGAAGAATTTTTGGGCATATTTTTTATTGAATCTAATATTAACGAAAATTATTTTCCTAAATCAATCCGCTTATTTAGCTTGTCCATTAAAATTCCACCAATGATGAGTGAAGCAAACTCTCCTACTGCTGTCGTAAACCAAGTCAAAAAGAACGGTGCTTTAGCGACAAGATACAATTCAGCTGCAATGGTAACCATAGAAAGTGAAAAGAAAATCGCAAAATAAAAGAAAGCTTTATTGATCAGTCCATTAAACAAGTATTCATGCATGTATTTTCTAAAGAAATACACACCTAAGCTCAAAAAGACCAAAGTTGAGCCACCACCGACAAAGACATCGATGATTCCAAAGCTAAATAAATTTGCAATCATACACCCCAACGTGACTCCGATGATGTACTTAGGTTTATAAAAAGCCATAAAGTTCATCATTTCGGAAATCCGAAATTGGTAAGCACCATAGCTAATAGCATTCAGAGGCGGTGTCATTGTTAGTGCGACATAAATCGCAGCAACAAGAGCAATCTGAGCCATATCACGAACAGTAATTTTTTCCATGTTTTCTCCTTTAGCGGCTAAACCGCGTGTAATATGCTTGACGAAAGGGAACTAAGCGCCAAGGGCTGTATTGACAAAACGAATACAGCTTTTCAAGTATAGCACATTTTTTGCAAATATGATAGACTAAATCTATGAAAAAATATGTTAAACACTTTTTTGACAACGAAATTTTATCTTATTTGTTTTTCGGTGTTGCTACAACTGTTGTCGCCGTCCTTACTCGTATGCTTTGTTACGCTTTGACGAGCAATGAATTACTTGCTACAGCTTTAGGAAATATCGCTGGTATTCTCTTTGCCTTCGCAACAAATGATACGATCGTTTTTAAACAAGAAAGAAAAGGCTGGGGTGCTCGTTTTGTCAAATTTGCTCTTGCGCGACTTTCCACTTTTCTGCTGGACATGGGGCTCACATTCATTTTTGTCACAACATTTCCTAACATTATCGGGCAATTTGTCCACAATAACATCAAAGCAGTTAATACCATTGAAACTTTATTTGCTCAAATCGTTATTATTGTGCTCAATTATGTTTTTAGTAAAGTCTTTGTATTTAAAAATAAATCAACTAATTAAAAAGACAAACCTACCTCAAATGGTGGTTTGTCTGCAATCTCAAAGAGCTTTAATGCTCTTTTTTTCTTAAATGTCTACACTTGGATTGTCAATTGTTAGATGAGTGATTTCTCCTTTGACTCCAAAATAATCTTCAACTAAACTTTGCAATTCCTGCATAGCTGCTTGCGCGCGTTTAGCTTGGTCTTCATTGATTGCTTCGATGACTAATACTGCATCCGTTGTGCCTTCAGTCAGCATTGTCCGTTGCGCTTCCCTCCAGTTAAAACAACGACAAACCGCTCCTTCATTATCATAATAGATAATCTCTTCTGGAAGAGCTGGGGCGTCTGTCTCTGCACCAAGTGGAAAGAAAGGTTCGCCTCCTTGCGCTTTTCCAAGATGCAAGCCTCCTTGAATCTTAACAATATCTTCACCACCACAAGGAACGGCATAGGAAAGTGACACACTATTATAAATATCCACCAATGGGTTGATCGGATTGAACTCACGACCTTGACTTACCCTTTTTAAAAGAGCTTCAATAGAAGAACGCGCACCTTTTTTAGTTTTAAACTTACTAAAAGCACCACGCCATTCTTGAATCACGTCATTTTGCGTAAAGGTTTCATCTACGATAAAATCTTCTGCACGCTTACTTCCCTTGTCTAACAAAGATTTAAAATAAGGGTCTTTGCTTTCGTCAACGCTATTATCCAAGCCTTTAACAACCATAATGCTAATTTGTGCTTGAGGAAATAATTCCCAAAATTCATTTTCAACTGTGACTTTCATTTTACACCTCTCAATAATTTCTTTTTTGTCCTTTTTTAACCAATTCCCAATCATCAGTAAGATTCTGTCGCACCTTTGCTAACATGTCTTCTAACAATTGAGCGTCTTCTTTGGAAAATCCTGTCAAAGCCTGCTGCTCAGAATAAGTGTGCTCTGCTAAGATAAACGGATAAAGTTTTTTTCCTGTGTCTGTCGCAAAAAGCTCTTTATTTTTTAAATTTCCAGCTGCACTTCTTCTTTCAATCAAACCTTTACTCTCTAATTTTTTGACGGAGCGAGCAACGGTTGACCGATCAACTTTCAGCAAATCAGAAAGCTCTTCTTGAATAATACCGGGACTTTCTACGATACGAACCAAATAAAGGTACTGCCCTTTGGCCAAATCAACATGGCGAAATTCAATATTCGCCATTGAATCCAACGCTCGAGCGATGATACCAATCTCTCGCAAAATCGTCATATTGCCTCCTTAAGCAATATTATACCACATTTTATTGCAAATGCAACAAAAAACACCACAAAAAAAGAAGTTTCATTTGAACTTCTCTTTATTTTTTATAAGTCTCGTTGTCAGTTGTTTATGTCTCGTTTCAAATTCTTTTTCGTGACATCCTTGGTAACTTGCATTTAAGATTGCCCCAATAATCATAATTTGGGCAATGAGGGTAAACCAAATCATGACGACGACAACAAAAATGGAACTAAAAAATCGGACATCCATTAAGTGATTTACATAAGTGTCCAAATAAACGGAAAATAAATTTAACAATACCCCAATCGTAAAAACTACAAAAATCGTTCCTGGCAGAACATAGCGGATTTTCCTGATTTTTACATTGGGTAAAAAGTAATAAAGCATCAGTAAAGAAAGAAACAGCAAGGTGTAAATAGTTGGCTGGGTCATTCTTTGCAAACTGGCATATAGTTGATCATCAAACTCCCAAAAGCTATGAAGCAAGCGAAGCGACATTCTCCCAAACATTGTCAGTAAAAGAGACAAGGCAAAGAGAAATTGCAACCCCAAGCTAATGACTAAACTAAATAATCTATGTGATATCAGACCTCTATCTTTTGCAACACCATAAGCTTTATTAAATGCTTTTTGCAAAAATGACATTGATTGTGAAAATGCCCATAGAGCCGAAAGGATAGAAAAACTCAACAAGCCAGAAGAAGGCTGAGTTAGCAAATTTCGGGTAACCTTTGCAACGACTTCATACAGCGATTCAGGCAGAACATCTTCCATTGCTTCCAAAAATTCTGCTATCGGAATTTGAAAATAAGGCAATATATTCACAACAATCAATAGCAACGGAAAAATCGAAATTAGCAAATAATATGCCACCGCAATGCTTGTCAAATCAATCTCTGATGCTTGATAAAATTTAAAAAAGGATTGTAAAAACGGGTTCTGTCCAATCTTAGAAACAAACTTTTTCATCTCGTCTCCTACTAGAATACAGAGCAAAAAGCCCCTTTCCATTCTTATTTTTAATAAGTTCCTTCTTCTCCTTGGCTGGTTAAGATAACAGGACCATCTTTGGTAATCACAAATTGATGTTCGTATTGACAAGAAAGTCCACCGTCCAGCGTTTTGTGAGCCCAACCCGTTTCAAAATCTGTGTCAATCTCCCAAGTACCTGTTGAAATCATTGGCTCAATTGTCAAGACCATACCTTCACGAAGACGTAATCCGCGTCCAGCACGCCCGTAATGAGGCACCATTGGCTCTTCGTGCATGGTTGGTCCAACACCATGTCCTACCAAGTCACGAACGACTCCATAGCCATGACTTTCCGCATATTCTTGAATCGCTGCACCAATGTCACCAATTCGATTGCCAACTTTAGCAGCTTCAATTCCACGATAAAGGCATTCTTTTGTCACGTCCATCAGTTGTTGCACTTTTTCACTTGCTTGACCAACTGCATAAGCCCAGCAAGAATCCGCCACACCTCCACGGAAATTTTCCGTATAGTGTTTCATCTGCTCTACATTATTGAAATCGAGTTTAGAAACATCTAACTCAGCTTTATCAACCAAGCCAACAACCATATCGACTTTAATTAGGTCGCCCTCAACCAATTTTTGGTGGCGTGGAAAAGCATGTGCCACTTCATCATTCAATGAGCAGCAAGTGGCATAAGGGTAGTCCATGATGCTCCCTTCTACACCAATTTGAAGTGGAAGAGCATTATCTTCCTTACAACGTCTGCGGACGTATTCTTCAATTTCCCACATGTCAATACCTGGCTTAATCAAATCCCTTAAACCAATATGAATACTGGCGAGAAATGCACCGCTTTTTTCCATTAAATCAATTTCACGTTGTGATTTTAAAGTTATCATTCTTTCTCCTTAATATCTGAGGTATTAGTTTATCTTTACTGTAATGGTCGCTTTTGCAACCAATTGAAGTTTTAAATAAATATCGTAATCCAAAATAGCAGAGTGCCTTGTTTGTCGAACAATTCTTGGTCGAAGCGTCAAAGTTTCATCAATCTGAACAGCTTGCAAGAAATAAATCATCATCTGTTCAATAATAATATTTTTCTTGCCAGATGTCATGAATTGATGCGTTGCTGTCGTTAAAATCTCTGTTAGAATCCCGTTAGACAAAACACCGTTACTTTCTAACATAAAAGGTTCCACAACAAAAGAAAATTCATTGTTGATATGACGAAGTTTTTGAGAGACTTGGTCACTAAAAGTCGGTAGGCTGGAGATTTGTTCCCGACTCATTTTTTCCATGACATCACGACGCGTAATGACTCCAAGAAGAGTTTGATTGCTCCGAATAACTGGTACCATTTCAAAGTCTTCTGTAATCATGCGCTGGCTAACATTGGCAATACTGGTGTTTAAAGTAACGGCATAGATATTTTTCGTCATGACTTTATCTAAAATCGTGTGAGGAGACTTGTCACCAGTATCACGCATAGTCACCACGCCAACGACCATATTATGCTGATTAACAACAGGAAAACGACTGCTACGGTTTTTTCGAACCAAATCCATAAAATCACGAACGGTATCTGTATCTTTTAAGAAACCATACTCATGACTACCACGATAAACCTGTTCCACGGTTAAAATATCTGTTTTGATCTGCATGTTGGACAGAGCACGATTGATAATCGTTGCAACTGTAAAGGTATCATGTTGGGATCTTAGAACAGGAATGCTTAAGCGGTTCGCCAATTTTAAAACATCAGAACTCACTTCTAAGCCACCCGTCACTAAAACAGCATTTTCATGCTTCAAAGCCAATAACTGAATACGGGTGCGGTCTCCAATAATCAAGAGACCTCCTTCCGTTAAGTAACGTAAGAGATTCTTCTCGGTCATTGCCCCGATTGTGAATTTACTGAATTCCTTTTCAAGTCCGTCTTGACCAGCTAAGACTTCTGATTTCGTAATTTCAGCAATTTCTTTAAATGTTAAGTGCTCCAGCTCTACTTTGGGAGATTTTACGCGAATCGTGCCGCTACGAGGACGTGTTTCTACCAATCCACGATTTTCAGCTTCTTTAATTGCACGATAAGCAGTCCCCTCGCTTACTCCTAAATAATTGGAAATACTGCGTACACTAACACGCTTTCCTACTGGTAATTCTTCCAAATAAGCGATAATTTCTTGATGTTTACTCATGAAAATCTCCTTTTTCATAGCAAAACTCTAAATAATCCCGCATTTTACGTGTATAACGGTCGCTCCCCTTGAACTGCCGCCTACAAGAAAATCCTGTCTTCTCGGCAACCCTTTGGCTGGCTTTGTTTTCCAGATGAGTTATAATATAAAGTCGCTTCAAATCAAACTGTGTAAATGCCAAATAAACAATATTTTTGACGCACTCAGTCATCAGACCATGTCCCCAATAATCATGCTGAAGAAAATAACCAAGCTCTGCTTCGCCCTTGATTTCGTCTATCTTTTCAAATTTGATAGATCCGATCATTTTCTCAGAATCTTTATCACAAATCGCCCAAATTCCAAGAGGATGTTTCATAAAATAATTAGCCAATACATGTTGGCTTTCTTGTAAATTAGCCTGCACAGGAAAAATGAAGCGTAGATTTTCAGGATTGGAGGCAATTTTATAAAAATCTTCACTATCCATAAAGGAAAATGGACGTAATACTAAATGTTCTGTTTCTATAAAGGCGAATTCCGCCAATTTTGTCCACAAATTCATATCTTACCTCTAAAGATAAGACCCAGTTGGTACGCCAACTGGGCTATTTCACCTCATCATGTCAACGTTGTTTCGAATCTATTCTTCGACAAGCTGAATGTCTGCTCCTAAACTCGTCAACTTTTCAATAATATTTGAATAACCTCGTAAAATAAATTCTACATTTGTAATTTCGGTTTTTCCATGAGCTAGCAAGCCTGCAATTACAAGTGCTGCTCCTGCCCGCAAATCAGTTGCTTTGACCGCTGCACCTTGCAATTGATTAGGGCCTTCATAAGCAATATGATTGGCACTCGTTGAAATCTTTCCTGCCATTTTTACTAACTCAGGGACATGATTTACTCGCTTTTCATAAATCGTATCAATAATTAAGCCACGTCCTTTAGCAGTTAACAAAAGTGGCGTAATAGGCTGTTGCAAGTCTGTAGCAAAGCCTGGATAAGGAGCCGTCTTAATATTAATTGCTTTCAAATCATGTTGCTTTTCGACATACACACTATCTTCAGAAACGGTCATGCGAACTCCCATTTCTTCTAATTTCGCAATAAAGCCTTCTAAGTGTTCATAAAGGACATTGTTGATTTGCACACCTTCACCAATTGCAGCAGCCATTGAGATATAAGTTCCTGCTTCAATTCGATCTGGAATGACTTGATGACGAGTACCATGAAGTTTGTTAACACCTTCAATGACAATAATATCCGTACCAGCTCCTCGAATGTGTGCTCCCATATTATTCAAAAGTGTCGCTACATCAATGATTTCAGGCTCACGAGCTGCATTTTCAATAACGGTGCGCCCTTTTGCTTTTACTGCCGCAAGCATGGTGTTAATGGTCGCCCCAACACTGACTGTATCCATGTATATACTAGCTCCGTGGAGATGTTTACCACCTGTCGAAAGGTTCATGAAATTCCCCTCGTAAGACATAGTAGCCCCCATGGCTTCAAATGCTTTCAAATGCAAGTCAATAGGTCGCGGACCCAAATCACAGCCACCAGGTAAACCAACTGTTGCCTCGCCGTAGCGGCCTAATAGGCTACCATAAAAGTAATAAGAAGCACGCAAGCTATTGATTTTACCATAAGGCATGGGCATATTTTTTATACCACGAGGATCAATTCTCAGCGTATCATCTTGGCGCTCAACAGTAGCTCCCATAGCTTCCATAATGTCAATCAAACTCACAACATCGGAAATATCTGGCACACAGTCCAATGTCACGATTTCATCAGATAAAATTGTCGCCGGAATTAAAGCGACTACGCTATTTTTAGCACCACTAATAGTCACCTCTCCTTTTAAGGGGCGACCACCATTAATTACAATTTTTTTCATTTTCAGCTCTTTCAAAGAATTTCTAATCAAATATACTGCACTTTATTATAACACAGTTTCTGGGAAAATCCTATCCTTTTAAAGAAATCTCTTTTGACTTGTCATTCTTGTTATATAACGATTACAGAGCCATTTTATTTTTGTAACATTAAAAAAGGAGTGAGATCGAACTAAAATTTGAAAATTTTTAGTTCGTAATCTCATCCCCGAAAGGTTGCTCAACAATTTCCTAGACTGTTGAGAGGTAAAAGTTTTTTATCAAAAGTACTCTTTTCTGAGCTTGAAAAACGAATAGTCTTGAGACTTGCTTAGCACAAGCTCTGTTCGCTATATCCAAGTCCTGCTTTGAGTAATCAGCCAACTGCGCTACTGGTTTATTTTGAAACTAAAGATTTTTAGTCTAAGCGACCTACTTGTTATTTCACAGCTGCTTTCAAAGCATCTACTTTATCAAGTTTTTCCCACGGCAGGTCAATATCCGTACGTCCCATGTGCCCATAGGCAGCAGTCTGACGGTAAATTGGTCGTTTCAAATCAAGCATTTGAATAATACCCGCTGGACGAAGATCAAAAATTTGTCGAACTGCTTCTTGAAGCTTGCTTTCTGAAACTGCACCTGTACCAAAAGTATCAATGCGGACTGATACTGGATGTGCAACTCCGATAGCATAGGCTAGCTGAACTTCTACTTTCTTAGCTAATCCTGCTGCAACAATATTTTTAGCAATATAACGCGCTGCATAAGAAGCAGAACGATCGACTTTTGTGGCATCTTTTCCTGAGAAAGCCCCACCTCCATGGCGTGCATAACCGCCGTATGTATCAACGATAATCTTACGTCCAGTTAAACCAGAATCTCCTTGAGGCCCACCAATAACAAAGCGACCAGTTGGATTGATGAAAAACTTGCTTTCTTCATCTAAATACTCTGCTGGAACTACTTCTTTAATGACCTTTTCAATCACATCTTGATGAATCTGCTCATTGCTTACTTCTGGGTCATGTTGAGTGGAAATAACAACAGTATCCACGCGCACTGGTTGGTCATTTTCATCGTATTCAACCGTTACTTGAGATTTTGCATCCGGACGAAGATAGGAAATTTCTCCAGACTTGCGAAGCTCTGCTAAACGACGGACTAATTTGTGACTGAGAGAAATGGGCAACGGCATTAGTTCAGGTGTTTCATCTACGGCAAAACCAAACATAAGCCCCTGATCTCCAGCACCAATCAAATCAAGTGGATCTTGTTCAGTATTTCCACGAATTTCAAGGGCTTCATTCACCCCTTGAGCGATATCTGGTGATTGCTCAACAAGCGACGGATGCACCCCCACTGTTTCTGCTGAAAAACCATATTCAGCTTTTGTATAACCAATCTCTGCAATTGTATCGCGAACTATGCGGTTAATATCCACATAAGCATTGGTAGAGATTTCCCCAAAAACATGGACAGAGCCTGTATAGACAGCTGTCTCAGCAGCCACATGAGCTTCTGGATCCTGCTCCAAGATAGCATCTAAAATAGCATCTGAAATTTGGTCTGCAATCTTATCTGGATGTCCTTCAGATACAGATTCAGACGTGAAGAGTTTACGTTCTGACATATTCATGTCCCCCTTTTAATGAAATATTCCCTCCTAAAAATTCTATTATTGCTAGGAAGTTACTTGAAAATCTGTAAACAGACTTACGTTAAAAAGTTACAAAGCACTAGTCTCTATGGTTAATATTTAATCTTTGACTACCTTTTCGGGACTATTTTAACTTCTCTATTGTATCATTTTTTATCCTAATAAACAGAAAATTTTCTAAAAATTATAAGAAATTTAAAATACAATAAGGTTGAAAAACACTTCCAACCTTATGCTTGTTATGATGATTTGCTTCCATAGACAATTTGCCCATCACAGATCGTATAGTGAACAACACCTTTTAATTTTTCACCGATAAATGGTGAATTAGCTGCTTTTGAGACAAAATCTTCTGTTATCATGCGTTCAGCATCTGCATCGAAAATGGTGAGATCTGCTGGCCCATTCTCAGCAAGGTAGCCCGCTTCAAAATCATAGAGTTGCGCTGGGTTAATTGTCATTTTTTCCAGCAACTGCATGAGTGTCAAATGACCTGCTTCCACCAAATAAGTCAAACCAAGCGAAAGTGACGTTTCTAGACCTGTCATACCAGACGGTGCTTTGGTGATGTCTTTTGCATTCTTTTCATCAGAGTGATGAGGTGCATGGTCTGTCGCAATGACTGAAATAACTCCAGACTTAAGTCCTTCAATGACAGCTAAACGATCTGATTCCAAACGAAGGGGCGGGTTCATCTTAGCATTGCTACCTTTTAACAACAATAGCTCTTCTGTCTTAGAAAAATGCTGCGGCGCTGCTTCTGCTGTTACGTGAGTGCCCAATTGCTGAGCGAATTCCACGACTTTCACACTTTCTGCTTTTGATAAATGCTGGATATGAATATGAGTATTGGTTGCATGAGCAATCATCACGTCACGCGCAATCATACTATATTCAGCGACCCCAGTCGCACCGCAAAATCCAAAATGTTCTTTGGCAATCTGCTCATTAAACCCAAGGATACCATTGAGTTCTGGGTCCTCTTCGTGAAGGCAGATAAATGTACCATTTTTGTCAGCTTCTTCCAAAGCTTCGCGTACCACTTTTGTACTTTTTAATGGAATTCCGTCATCTGAAAAACCAATAGCTCCCGCTTCCAAAAGCGCTTTGAAATCTGTCAAATGCTGTCCATCAAAATTCTTTGTAATGGTCGCGATAGACTTAATATGAATGTTTTCACGATTGGCAGATTCTAATACTTCTTTCAACGTCTCTACTGTTGAAATCGTTGGAGTGGTATTTGCCATCATGACAACCGTTGTAAATCCACCCGCTGCCGCAGCTAAAGCACCCGTATGAATGTCTTCTTTATGCGTCTGACCAGGTTCACGAAAATGAACATGAATATCAATCAGCCCTGGCGCCACCACCAATCCAGTCGCATCAATCACCTGAGCGTTTTCTGCCTTCAAATCCTGACCAATTTTAAGAATTTTTTTATCCTTAACCAAAACATCGCAAATCTGATCTAAACCAGACTTAGGGTCTATGACACGACCATTTTTAATTAACAACATGTACTTTTCTCCTTATTCTCCATAAAAATCAACATGACTCTCCACCAACTTCTCTCCTTTGTAAGAAAATTTAGCCGAGAAGAATGGTTTATCTTCTAAAATCCAAGATAGAAACGTATGATCTCCCTCCCAAGTTGGTTTGGACAAAACTTGTTCATAAGGCATCCATTCCAAAGTCCCCTCATCGCAGTCAATCAAGTCTCCCTCAAACTCCGTCACTTTAAATACATAGGTATACCAATCATGGTTAGGTGTAAAATCTGGAAACGTGATAATACCTTTTAATACTGGCTTATTGACCCGCAAACCTGTTTCTTCAAAGATTTCTCTTACAGCGCACTCCTGCGGCGTTTCACCTTTCTCTAATTTACCCCCAACACCAATCCACTTACCAGCATGAACATCATTAGGCTTTTTATTTCGATGTAGCAATAAAAATTCTTTGCCGTTGTCAATATAGCAAATCGTTGCTAACTTAACCATTTTTCTCCTTTCGAAAATACCACTATATAAAACTACTTATAATAACCAATTTATCGGCTCTATCCCTTGCGCTGTTAGAAAGGCATTGGTTTTAGAAAAAGGTTTGCTGCCAAAAAATCCACGATGAGCGGATAAGGGACTCGGATGAGGAGATTCTAAAATGAGATGTCTAGGATTAGTTATCAAGGCTTTTTTCTTGCGTGCATAAGAGCCCCAGAGTATAAAGACAACAGGTGTATCTTTTTCATTGACAACCTTAATCACAGCATCCGTAAACGGTTCCCAGATTTGACCGGCATGTCCATTTGCTTGCCCAGCAGGAACAGTCAAACTGGCATTCAGCAGCAAGACTCCTTGCCGTGCCCATGGTGTCAAATCATGAGATTCTTTGATGCCAATGTCATCTGCTAACTCTTTCAAAATATTTTGAAGAGAAGGCGGCGCTGGAATATCATCTGGTACTGAAAAGCTCAGCCCCTGCGCTTGACGCGGACCATGATAAGGGTCTTGTCCCAAAATCACTACTTTTACATCTGCTAAATCCGTCGTTTGAATCGCATTAAAAACTTTTTCACGCGGTGGATAGATTGTGCCTGATGAATAAACTTGATTTAAAAAGTAATTGATTTTACCAAAATACCCTTCAGGCAATTGCTGCTTAATCAAACTATGCCAAGCTGAATGTTCCATTGTTTTCTCCTCTTCTATACTCAATTACTTTTCTTCCTCAGGATAGGTCATTCCCCATTCTTTTCGTAAATCTGTCATGATTTTCATGACATCACGACTATAATGCAAGTACATCTCATCTTTGTCACCAGCTACTGCTTCTTCCATATCAAGTATTTCATACATTAAAGCATCACTCGTCTTTCCAGCTTCAATGATTTCTTGATGCCCGTCCCCCGTATAGGTAATAACCGCCTTTTGTCCTCGAGGATATTCATATATTTCAATATAGCCTTTATCATAAGCAATTGTTCCTCGCTTAGGCTGTTTAGCATGGAGACTCAAGGTCAAAGTCGCCATTTCTCCTTCGGCATTCGTTAGAAGAATCCCTGCTTGCTCATCGACACCCGTTGGTGCAAATTTCACTTGCGAAAGGACTTGGTTAGGGCTAGATGTCATAAACCACCGAACAAATGACAAGGCATACACGCCAATATCTAACAGTGCACCGCCAGCAAGCTGACGATTAAAGAAACGATTTGTCATATCATATTCTTTGTAGCTACCAAAGTTCATTTGAATCATTTTTAGATCACCCAATTGACCACTAGAAATGATGTTGTTCAATTTTCGATAGATTGGCATGTGGTAAATCGTCATCGCTTCTGCCAAAACGACATGTTCTTGCTCGGCTAATAAAACTGCTTCTTCCAATTCTTCTGAATTTAACGTAATGGACTTCTCACATAAAACGTGTTTCCCGTTTTTTAATGCTTTTCGTAAAAAATCAATATGCGTATTATGTGGTGTGGAAATATAGATAATGTCCACATTTTCGTCCTTAAATACGTCATCAATCTGATCATAAACTTTTTCAATACCATATTTCTGTGCAAAATCCACACCTTTTGCATACGTTCGATTGGCAACAGAATAGAGTTTTCCACCCAATTTCTCCAAGGCCTGTGCCAATTCATTAGCAATCACACCTGTACCTAAAGTTGCCCAATTATAGCGTACCTTATTTTCCATGGTCATTCTCCTAGCTACATAATTATCTTTATCATACCAAATTTTCCTTCATTTAGCTGACTTTTTGTGCAGAGACATCCCTTTTGACAAAATCCTATGAAATCAAACTATGCTTTTCTATCTAAACAATCGAATAAAATCAAGGATTACAATTATTCAGAATATTCCTTTATGTTATAATAAATTGAGAAGGGAGCAATTTTATGTGGTCTTGGTTTATTGTATTTTTACTTTTGGTTATTGCTTTATTTTACTTTTCAAATATCATAATAAAAACTATTATCGGATTTGGATTATTTATTTTTGCGATTGCTATCATTTGCTTTATCATTGATTATCACAACGATCCAAATAAAGACTAAAAATTGGCTTAAATAGGTCATTTTTCTAATGAGATAAATGAGATATAAGATTGGCTTATTCAGGAATAAATTCCTAAAAATGATATTAAAAAAATCGTCATTTCTAAAAAACACCCCAATGCATTATTGGAGCATTTCTAGTTTAGTTATCTTCAGAGATAGCTGAGTCCAACTCTTTCTCATCTGATTGAACAACTTGTTCTGGAGTTTCAGTTGTAGTCGCAGATTCTTGTTGAGGTTGATTTGGTGTTATTTCAGGTTCAACTGCTTGTTCTTGAACTGGTTCTTGTGGTTGAGTAAATTGTTGTGCTTGAACAGGTTGTTGCTGAGGTTGTGCTTGTTGCGTTGTAAACTGTCCTTGGTAAACCATAGGTTGTACTTTAGTTGGCATACAAAGTAAGACAATTAGAGCGATAGAACATGGTAACATAGCTAAAGCACCCAAGATATTTAAAAATGGAACCCACATCAAAAGTATAGGACCTGCATATAAAAAGATAAATGCCCAATGATAGCCAGCATCCCGCAAACGACGCACAATAATCGCCAAATTTGGGACTAAAGTTGCTATCCCAAAAACACTCAATAAAATAATGATAAAAAATTCGGAACCTAAACTACTTATAAAAATACTTGGATCAAATTCTCCTTCATAATCATAATAAGTCGCTTGCTGTACAACATTGAAGATTGCAACCAAAATTGACCCAAAAGCCATAATACCAAATGGAAGTGTAATTAAAATATTGTACAAAACAGACCACCAATAGTCAGATCTAGTTGATTTTCCTTCAAAATCAGCATAGTGAGTCCAAAACTTTTTATAAGCTGTAAACATCATAAATCTCCTAACATTTTAATTTCTAATAGGAATATCATACTTTCCCTAATAAATCAATGGAAATTAATTTTTAGAGAACAATTACTTGACCGTTTCTAATCGCCAGTTTGTCCACCCTGAAAATTTAACTGCCCCTTGTTCATCTGTCCGATAGAGTTTAGCAGGCAATTGTGCAAATCGCTCTATTGTATCTTGACTAGGTTGCTTAGATTGATTATTTTTCCCGACAGAAATGAGCGCAACCGTTGGTTCTATTTGTTGCAAAAATTTTGAACTTGATGAGTCCTTGGCTCCATGTTGCCCGACTTTCAAGACATCTGTTTTCAACTTTGGATAATGTTGCATCAGCTTTGCTTCCTCTTCTTCTTTCAAATCGCTTGCAAATAAAAATCTTGTACGGAAAAACTGACCATATAAAACGATCGAATGGTCGTTCTTGCTAGCACCCGAAAGAACTTGCAAATGATGATCAAAAATAGGAAGTTTGTCGCCTTGTTTTACGACATGAATGAATGTGTTTGTCTCCCCTAATTTCTTTAGAAAATCTGCATTGTTTAGACTACTTCTGGAAATATAAATTTTCTTTATTGCAAACTTTTTAGCAACTCCTAATACATCTCCTGCATAATCTGGATTAGGATTTGTTAAGACTAAAGTATCAATCGTATCTACGCCACGACTTTTTAGGTAAGGAATCAAAGTTTTCTCTGCATTTGAGCTAGTTGCTCGTTTTTGCCAAGCTTCTTTTGTTCTAATTTCCTCACGTCCGCCAACATCAATCAATACATTTTTTCCTTTCCAGTCTCTCAGAAAAATACTATCTGCTTGCCCGACATCCACCATTGTGATCTCGTTTTGCAAAGGAAATTTATTTATGAAAAAGAGTAATGAAAGAAACAGACTAAGAAATATTACCCATTTTTTATTTTTTCTAGCATCATACAAAATAGCCAATACAAGCAGCATAATAATCAGCAAAAGCGGACTGGGCTGCCCCAAAACGATTGGTCTGCCAAAGACACTTGCTATCCAACGAATACTATTTTCTAACCCTTCAAATAGAAAATTGACCTGAGTTAGCTTTATCAAAGGCGAAAAAAGAAAAATCAACGTCAAGCCTGGCAGCATCATTGCATCGAAAATTAGTGAAAAAACAAATGTCAACAAAATAGACCAAGGTTGAAATTCGCCAAAGTAAAAGATTAGAATCGGTAAAACACCAAGTGAAATGACACTACTCTCTACAACAACCTTTCGCCAAGAAGTCAAACTTTCAAAATCTATCACACTAATGACAAAAGCATAGGCACAAGAGAGAACTCCTCCTGCCGACAAAAGAAAGGACGGCATAATCAAGGACAAAATCATCATCGTTAAAGCAAAATTATCTAACTTAGTGATACCATGTTGCGATAATAATTTCTGAACTAAGCTCCGTACAACGGATACTGAAAATCCAGTCATTCCCGCATAAAAGAAAGAAAATGGATATTGAAATTTATGAACCATTTCCTGCGTAAACCCCAGCCTTAACAGTAACTTGCGAAATCCCTCCATAAAAAAGCCAACTTGCATGCCAGACAGCGCAAATAAATGAATAATTCCCAAGCTAGAATAAAGATTGCTCATTTCGTCAAAGGCTGTATCCAAGGCGCCAAATAAGAGCCCCGTCATGTAATTACTCATCGGATTTGGAAAATGGTTCTTGATAAATACCAGTGCCTTTCTTCGCCAGCTAGAGAACCACTCCAAAGGGTGCAAGCTGATTCTATCTTGGCTCGATAAAATGGTATCTACTTTTAAAATTCGATAAATCCCTTGCGTTTTTAAATAAGATTGGTAATCAAAACCAGCAAAATTACGCTTCTTCTCAGGGATTTCAAATTCTCCCTCAACTGTCAATGTAACCAAACTAGAGAGATTTTGAAAAGCCAATTGTTCTTCCTTTGATTTCAATTTGTAGTAAACTTGATAAGTCTGCCCATTTGTTTTACCACGGAAAGAAAGTGAATCTCCATTTACCTTAATCGTGTCAGGTAGAACTGCTACTTGTCTTACGGGAGAAGGTTCTACTTTCGTCTTCTGCTCTACCATTTCCCTACGAACAAAGAAAAAACCAGCAAAACAAGAGAGAATCATGAAGGTCATGAAACATTCTTTTGGTGAATAAAAGCGAAAAAGACGAATTACTAGAAAGATAAAACCCAACCAGCCTAACCAGCTACTTTGATAGATTGCAAAATATAACCAGACAAGCAAAAAAGCAATGTAAATTGGCTTAATCGGAAATTTTTTAATCCACTGTGACATATTCTTTCAATTTTTCTAGTGTTTTAGCGCCTACTCCTGATACATTTTTCAAGTCATCAACAGAATTAAATTTCCCGTTTGCCTCACGATAATCTAAAATATCTTGTGCACGTTTTTGACCAATACCAGAAATGGTCTGCAGCTCAGATAAATCAGCTGTATTTAGATTGACCTTATTCCCTTTTTGCGATGCGACTTCACTAGTTCCTGACGTTGAAGATTGTCCTGTATTGCTTGAAACACTCGCCGCATTCTCACCCATAGTTGCCACATAAACAACAGCTTCATCCGTTAGCTTTTGCGCCAAATTGACGGATTTGCTATCAGCGTCTGTCGTTAAACCACCTGCTTTTTGAATCGCATCATTGATACGGCTGGTCTTTTTCAGTTGATAAATACCTGGATTTTTGACTGCACCCTTGACATCTACGGTTAAAAATTCTGATTCTTCACTGGAACTCGTTTGAGGCTCTGCTTTTTCTTTCTGTGAGTTTTTCTTCGTTTCAGTTGAAGTTTCTTTCCGTTCTAGTTTTGCATTTGTGGCCTCTTGTGCAATATCTCCCACATTAGATTGTCTAGCAGATTTACTAGTCATCAGAAAAAATCCTGCTATTATCAAACCAATCAAACTTAGACCAATCAAAATTTTATACTCTTTCATCTTTTCAATGATTGTCTCTAACATCTTTCCTCCTAAGTTGAATGAAAATTTGCTTTATCTATTTATTCGTAAAACAAATAAAAAAGCTGAAAAAATTTCTCAGATTTTGCCATGTTAGAAAAGGGTTTTTGATAAAGATTGACCAATCAACTACCTCGAACTACTAAAAAATCGGAAACAACTTCCGATTTTTACATCTTGTATATTATCTCACATTATAAGCCTTCATCGTCCGAGCAATGTCTCTATTTTGCTCACGAAGTTTAATGGATTCACGCTTGTCATAGTCGTGTTTCCCTTTAGCCAATCCTAAAAGTAACTTGGCATAACCGTCCTTAAGATAAACTTTGAGGGGAACCAAAGTCATTCCAGTTCCTTTGGTTTCCTGCTCTAATTTCTGGATTTGCTTTTTATGCAATAGCAATTTTCTCCTACGTTCAGGATCTTGATTCCAGATATTGCCCTCCTCATAGGGAGCGATGTGAACATTACTGAGCCAGACCTCTCCGTTTTTGACTTGAGCAAAGCCGTCTTTCAGGTTAATTCGTGCAGCCCGCACACTTTTGATTTCAGTTCCGGTCAGAACCATGCCCGTTTCAATCGTATCAACAATCGTATAGTCGTGTCGTGCTTTTTTATTTTGCGCTACGACCTTTCCTTCTCCCTTTGCCATTCTTGCTTCCTTTCTTTACCACTTCTTTATAAAAGGGTTTCTTGCCCTTGTTTTTCTTTAATTTCTTATCCCTAGGAGCTTTTCCTTTCGGAGATTTGTCTCTTCGTTCTCTGTTATCTTGATGCGACTGTTGACGCCTATCACGATTGGATTGCTTTCTCTTTTCAATCACGTCATATTCACTAGGTAGGTATTCAAAGTCAATCTCTCCCGTAGCCTTATCAGCCCGAACTAGCTTAATGTGAATCTGTTGACCGACACGGAAAACAACACCTGACTTTTCACCCTGTAAAGTTAGATTGCGTTCATTGTAGTGGAAAAATTCTGGCAGGTTGGTTACATGAATCAAACCTTCAACTGTGTTTGGAAGTTCAACAAAAAGACCGAATTTAACAACGCTTGATACAATACCATCAAATTCTTCTCCCACAAATTCTTCCATAAACTCAGCCTTTTTCATAGCTTCTACTTCTCGCTCTGCTTCAATAGCTCGCCGTTCCCTGCTGGAAGACTGACTGGCAATGTCTGGAATGACTTGCTCAAAATGCTCTGCTATTTTCTTAGAACGCCCGTAATCGCGCACCATACGGTGAACCAAAAGGTCTGGATAACGGCGAATCGGACTAGTAAAGTGAGTATAAAACTCGGCTGCCAAACCATAATGACCGTGGTTGTGCTCTGAGTAACGAGCCTGCTGCATGGAGCGCAAAAGCATCATAGACAGCACTTCCTCATAAGGCTGACCGTGAACTGCTTTCATAATATCCTGAAGGGCAGATTGGCTCATAGAATTAGCAGTTCCGTAAACCCGAACGCCAAAAGTGGAAGCATAGTCAATAAACTTCTGTACTTTTTCAGCCTTAGGTTCTTCGTGGATTCGATAAATAAAGGGCAGGTTTAACGTAGCAAAATGCTCCGCCACTGTTTCATTGGCGACTAGCATAAAGGACTCAATCATACGCTCCGCAAGTCCACGCTGGCGCAAAACAATATCTACTGGACGTCCGGTCTTATTGACCAAAATTTTAGCTTCTTTCGTATCAAAATTAAGAGCTCCACGTTTGTATCGCATCCGCTCAAGAATTGTATGAAGTTCCACCATTGCTTCAACACTCGGTAAAATCGCTTTAAAAGCTGCTCGTTTTTCCTCATCTCCTGCAATCATGTCATTCACATCGCTATAGGTCATACGAAAGGTAGTTTTAATGATTGTTTGAGTAATAGTATGCTTGACAACTTGACCTTTTTGGTCAATCTCCATGATAGCCGATTGCGTCAGCCGATCTACATTAGGATTGAGCGAGCAGATGCCATTGGACAGGCGCTCAGGTAGCATAGGCACCACTCGGTCAATCACATAAACCGATGTCGCTCGATTGAGGGCTTCCTTGTCCAACTCAGATCCTTCTTTGACATAGTAAGAAACATCTGCAATGTGAACTCCTAGTTCAAAATGCCCGTTTTCCAGCTTCTTGATATGAACTGCATCATCCAAATCTTTCGCATCCGCCCCGTCAATGGTAAAGGTAATTTCATTACGCAGATCTAAACGTCCTTCAAAATCTTTTTCAGACAGCGCCTCTGGAATCGTTGATGCTTCCTTCAAAACTCTTTCTGGAAACTCAGACACAATATCCATGGACTCCAAAACTTCCAGAACATCAATTCCTGGATCATCCTTATGACCGACCACATCTAAAACATTAGCTACAAAAAAGTCATGCTTTTTAGTTGGATATTTATCAATCTCTACTTTTAAAATCTCTGTTCCATCCAAAATCAAAGCAGGCTTCTTAATATAAATAGGTTGACTGATTTTCTGATTTTTTGACCGAATATAGCCAGCATACTTAGGCTTCTCTTCGTCTAAGATAAGCTGACCCACTGCTGTTTTCAAGCTGTGTTCCAAAACATCAATAACCTTGGCTTCAGCAGATGTTCCCTTGCTGCGATCTGCAACCTTAGTGATTGCAACTTCTACCGTATCACCATCAATCGCATAGTTGACATCATTGCGACCAATAAAAAGATCATCCTCTTCTTCATTTAAGGTAACAAAACCAAAGCCATTTTTATGGGCGTGAAAGATTCCTTTCAAGGTAAGCATTTGCTTTTCTTTGCGAAGCTGGATTTTCCCTGCATCGCTAAAGGCCAGCTGACGTTTTCGCTCCATTTCAGAAATCGTTTTGACTAGGTTTCTAAAGTCTTTCGCCTTTTCTTTCCCTAATCCCTGCGCCAGTTCATCCATACTAGCTTCTTTTTTTTCTCTTAAATAGCTTAAAATTTCTTCTTTCATTCTTTCCTTTTTTCTTATGTTTTCTAAACTTTAAGTCGCCTTTACTCATCTACTACAGAAAAAATAGGCAAAGACAAAGTCAGAGCCCATTTTATTTACTAGATAAGATTGTCAGCATTAATGCAATCAACAACCAAAAGAAAACCATCACTCCCGTCAAACGCTGCATAACTGCTTCAAATCCTCTGGCTTTTGGTCGTTCAAACAAATCACCCGCACTTGCGTCAAATACATTACTTGATTGATTTTTGGTTGGTTGCATAAAAATTGCAATTAAAATAAATACTGATAAAATCAATAAAATGGTTAATAATAAATTATACATATCAAACTCCTTAAAATCTCATTTATTTTACCATAAAACTTATTTTGATTCAAGATGTAAGGTCACTTTTCTTTCTTTGGGACAGTATTTTAATACCTCAACCTTTTCTGGATGTGTTTTCATATTTTTACTCGTTAAATAATTCTGACTGCCGCAAGAAGAACACTTTAAATTAATTTTTACTCGCACTGATTTCCTTTGCTCCTAAATATTTTCTAAAACTAAACAATAAAAAGAAGAAGTTCAATAAAGCTAAACCTGCTGTGCTATAGAAAACCCAATGATAGCCAAAATGAACAGAAATAGCTGACCCCATTAACGGTCCAATAACGCCACCAATATAAAAGAAGGTTTGATTGTAACTGAAAATCCGTGAAATACCTTCTTTTGGAGTAATTTTATTGAGCAGAGAGCTAACTCCAGGCAAAAGCGCACCCGTCCCCAGACCAAACAGAAAACGATAAATTCCCAATTCAAGTGGCGTACCAGCCCTCGCACAGAAAATATAAATAACAAAACTATACAAAAGAGCCAGTAAGAGCAAACGGTGATTTCCCATTTTATCTCCTAGTTTTCCCAGCCAACTAGATGAAAATATGCTTGAAACTCCCATAGCTGAAACGATTGCACCAGATACTAGCAGCAGATTTTCTTTTTGCCCTAAAGAGCGGATATAAAGTGTCAAAATAGGGGAAATGGACTGCCCAATCATCTGAATCACCATGCTAGTAATGAACAAAGCAAAAAGGATTGACTTTTGAGGAATTCGTTGAAAGAGTTGCTTGGTCGAAACTTCTTTTTCCTTAGAGACGGGATGAAAATCTTCTTTTATCCCAAAAATGGTCCACAAAGTAACAACAAACAAGAAAAATCCAACCAAAAGGAAGACATTTCTCATTCCCAAGCTTTGAGCAATCATTCCTCCCAAAAGAGGTCCCATCAGAGTCCCCGCTACGACACCTGTTGACAATGTTCCCAAGGCATAACCAGAGTGTTTTTTAGGAGCTTGACTAGCAATCAAAGCCGTGCTATTCGGTACATAACCAGAAAACACCCCATTTAACAGTCTCAATACAATGAGCCAAAATACATTCGGTACAAAAGCCAAGCCTCCCATCGTAAAGGTCATTGCAAAAGCTGCCCGAATCATCATTGGTTTGCGACCGTACCTATCAGCTAAACTTCCCCAGACAGGCGATAAAAGCGCTGCTGTCAAAGCTGTACTCGAAACCGCCAAGCCTGAATAAAATTCAACCATAGAGCCTCTAGCGCCTAATTCTTCCACGTATAAAGACATAAAGGGAACAACTAGTGACAGGCTAGCACCTATAAAAAAGTTCCCCAACCAAGCAATCCATAAATTCCGTTTCCAATTCACTTGATTCTTAATAAAATCATCTTCTTTCCAACTTGTTTATAACACAGAATAATAAACATCACTCTGCCTTTTTAATTCTTCTGAAGATCCTAGTTGTGCATTTTTAATAATGATTTTCCCAGCCAGTCTCTAAAAATTTTTTATAATCAATGTTCAATTGACACAATTCTTATCCTTTGTCATTAACCAATAATCAATCTATTAGACTACTTTGAGCATCATCTGAATGATAGCCTATCTAATATAGGGTTGTCTATACTAAAAATGCATTCTTAAAGCAATCTTTCCTTGGGGGTGTTCGTTCATCACATATTGGATGGCTTGTGAAACCTGAGTAATGGGATAGACCTTATCAATGAAAGGTTTGATTTCTTTCTTCATCACTAACATCTGCATTTCATTATAATAAGCTGCTCTTGGTTTTAGAAAGTAACTAAAATAGCGAACCCTTTTTGAAAAGAAAGATTGCAAGAATGAAGCAGGCAGATAGCTCGCTCCTACACCTACTAGAATACCATCTTTCTTCAAATGTGCCTTTAGTATCTTCAAATCAACATGTCCATTAACGGCTAAAATGAGATCATCCTTTCCTGCTGCTTTCTCAAAGTCATCATGTTGATAATCAATGACTCTATCACATCCCAAATCAGTTGCCATCTTCAAATTGCGCTGGCTGCATACACCGGTTATAGATGCTCCTAAAGCTTTGGCGTAACACACTAAAAGATGCCCTACACCGCCCGAAGCACCATAAATTAAGACACTCTGACCAGACTGCAATTGCCCTGTACATAAAGCGCCTATGGCTGTCTTAGAGGCACTAGCTAAAACAGCTGCTTCTTCATATGAGAGGTAGCTTGGTTTAAGTACAGTCTGCTTTTCTTCCAGTAAAGCATATTCAGCCCAAGCTCCGAAAGCCATGAAACCTAATGTTTGACCAAAGACCTCATCTCTTTTTTTAAAGTTTTGAACTTGTTCTCCAACTGCTTCGACCTGCCCTGAAACTTCACCTCCCAAAATTTTTCCTTTACCTCCAAAAAGAAGGGTTGCTCGAGCAAACAAAGACAGTTTTTTCCCTTTAAAGCGCTCATAGTCAACATTATTTAGAGAAGAATAGTTTACTTTCACTAGAATCTGGTGTTCCTTAGGAATTGGGCGTTTTATCTCTTTTACTTCAAAAGCATTCCCCAAATCGCCTCCTCTATAAACCATTGCTTTCATCATTTCTTAATCTCCTAAGCTTCTTATCAATCTGTTCTATCAGCTCTTCTAAATTGCCATCATTTTTGATTACAAAATCTGCATAAGGAACTTTATCCTCCAGCTTCATCTGACTGGCAAGGCGTTGCTGCGCCTCTTCTTGTGAATAGCCATTTCGTGCCTTCAACCGCTTGATTTGTGTCTCTGGATTCACGTAAACCAGCCAAACCTCATCAAACCAGTCTGCATAATCCTGCTCAAATAAGAGCGGAATATCCATAAAGAAAGTCTCCTCAGTCTTAGCCAGTTGGTCGCGTCGATTGGCTAACTCTTTCCGAATGATATCATTTTGTAGCTGGGAAGATTTCGCTAAATTTTCTTGGCTAGAAAAAATGAGCTGAGATAGTTTAGGACGATCAAGCTCACCTGCTTCGTTCAAGATAGCAGACCCTAGCCAGCTGACCAATGCTTGATAGAGTTTACCGCCTTTCGCCTGCAATTCATGGACCACCTGATCCGCATCAATGACCTGATAGCCCTTTTGCCTGAGATAATTTGTGACTGTCGATTTGCCAGAAGCAATACCGCCTGTAATTCCGATTATTTTTGCCATGTCCTACCTCATTTTTTGACAATGTGGACAAAGGTGAGTTCCACGACCAGCTAGTTTGATTTTTTCAATTTCGTGACCGCATCTAGTACAAGGTTGGCCTGTTTTTCCATAGACTTGTAGGAAATCCTGCATGGTTCCGTCTTCTCCCAAAGCATTGCGGTAGGTGCGAATGGTTGAACCGCCTTTTTCAATACCTAGCTGCAAGACTGCAATAATCTGCTTGCGTAATTCCTCTGCTTCTCCAGCAGTCAAACTTTGAGCTGCTCTTGCCGGATGAATCTGCGCCCGCCATAATACTTCATCTACATAGATATTGCCAAGACCAGCTACTAAAGTTTGATCCAACAGGTAAGGTTTAATCAATTTCTTAGATTTTTTCAGAGCGGTTTCAAATGGCAGTAAATGAAAATCTGATTCGGTCGGTTCTGGTCCTAGTCTTCGCTTAGTAAAATAGGATTCTAATTGCTCTTTTCTCAACAACTCCATCGTACCAAATTTCCGAACATCCTGATAAACGAGGCTGCTGCCATCTGTAAAATGAAAAATTACATGAGAATGCTTCGTCAACTGGACCTCTTCAGGATAGAAAAGATACTTTCCTTCCATGCGCAAATGCGAAATCAGCACCCAATTCGTCAAATAAAAAATCAGATACTTGCCCCGACACCCAACAGCATCAATGCTTTGCCCCGGTAATTCTAAGACAAAAGGATCTGCCCCCGTTCCAATCATCTTGGCATAACGGACATCTACCTTTTCAATCTCTTTTCCTTTAACCAGCCGCTCTAAACCACGGCGTACCGTTTCTACTTCTGGTAATTCGGGCATAAAATCTTTATCCTTTCTTATCCAAATGTAACATATAATGAACAGTTCGACTTATTTCTTCAAATCCCGCACTCTTGTGAAAAGCTTGACTGACTACATTGTCTATATCACAATCTGAAGCTAGCTGGTACACTCCTTTTTCTTTCGCCCACGACTGTGCAAACTCTAGAAGTTGATGAGCGATGCCATTTCTTTGAAAAGCAGGTGCTACCGCTATGCCTTCAATATATGCGATAGGAAGTTGCTCTGATCCTTCCACATACTCCGAACGCATAGATAAGCTGATCCAAGCAACGGCTTCTCCCTCTAAGTAGTATAAAAATTCATTAGGAAATTTGCCTTCAGAAAATGCTGCTAGTAATTTCTTTTTCTCTATCTTCCAAGCTAAATGAGCAAAGTAAGCCCAGTCAGCTAGATGAGATTTTTCAACCGCTCGAATTTCCCCTACCATTACCTTTTTCAATCTTCTATTCCTAGCAGGCGGCGAGCATAGATTGCCTGACCTGAATGCATAGCAGCATCGTCAATGATCGATACTAAACGATTCCCACGTTTAATAGCTGGAGTCCAATTCTCATCAACAACATCGTCCAAACTGTCTTCATTCACCTCTAATAAATAAGCAATTGTTGCCGCAACCGCATCAGACAGATAGTCTTTGAGCAACTCAATATCTGTCACCACAACTTTATGCGCTTCTTGAGGAGTATGGTGCCAATCTTCCGTATCATCTGGCAAATCCAAGGCAAACTTTTTCTTCCAACCTTTAGAGAACCAGACTGGCTCGGTCTTAGCTAAATCAGCAATCTGAAAATCCAGCTCCCGCGCCGTATGCCAAGTCAACCAAGTCACAGACTTAATGGATGGAACTGTATCCGCAACCGGAAAAGCATTCGCTTCTTCCACAGATAAATTAGTCAGCACCGACAAAAAACGCTCCTCGGCTCGTTCCACATTTTCCACTAAAAGATTTACAAATTCCATTGCCCTACCTCCTTAAAAAATAAATTAATCACGGATTATATGTCAATCTCAACTCAATGTCCCATCGCAAAGTTGTCATCAAAATACTCAGCTAACATCAGGCGATGCTTACTACTCACAGATTCTAAATTCTCAATTTCTTCCTTAGAAAAGAAACGCAGGCGTAGAGTTTCCTCATTGTGAAAATCTGCAATATTCACTGGTGAAACCGCCGCCAGCTCATAGATGAAGACAACCGTCTGCACCGCATCACCATTCGGATAAACTTCCTCGAAATTACTATAAACATTGAGAAAACGAGTAGCTTCTACTTCAATGCCAGTTTCTTCAAAAAATTCACGCTTAGCAGTATCAAGAGTGGATTCGCCAAGCTCCATTGCACCGCCTGGAATAGCCCATGTTTTCTTATCCCCGCGTAGTTGCAACAGCACGCATCTCTTGTCATCTGCTAAAATACCACCAGCAAAGGTCAGGATAACCTTGTCATGCCCAACTTTTGAGCGAATGTAGGAAATGTAGTCCATATTTAGAAACCTTTCAATTTATATGGAAATGCTCCGTCTTAAAAAAGTAGCGGAGTAATTGTATATGCGTGTCAATATCACTAAACAACCAAGTATGCCCTTTATTTGGATAATAGGCACAATTACTCAGTCTGTTTTTTCTTGCCAATTCTTTATGAGATTCATGAATTGACTTCGATTCTTTACCGCCCGAAACAGAGAAAACAGGATTGTCGAAATTTGCAGTAATCCTCAGCAGATTTGCCTGTAACATTGCTCGGCGAAAAGACTTAGCAGAAGCCCTTTGCAAATCCATTATGAACTAACGATAGCTCTCTTCAGGTACACCATCTTTCTGCATCATTTTTGCCATAAGGTTGCCCATTAGCTTAGTGTTTTTTAATAACGACATGATGTAAACACCGGCAATGACTTTGCGGTAGCCTTTTATAGGGTGGTGACAGGCACCGTCAACAATCGCTCTATCAAATAAATCAGCATGTTTTTCCAACAATTTAAGAACGAGACTGCCTCCCAACGATAGTCCAACAAGGTGCGGCTTGCCGTGAGCCCTGTTTTTGATGATATCAGCAATCATTTCTGTAACATCATTAAAATTTGTCCACCCAATGTCGCGGCTAGAACCATGTCCAGGCAAATCAACAGCTATACAGTGAAAATCATTTTTTAACTCAGCGATATGATGTGCCCACATCTAACTGCTAGAACCAGACGCATGCAAAAGGACAATACTTTTATCATTTTGGTGACCTTTTTCTGCAACAAATAACGACCTCATCTTCCTCAGCCTCTAATACTCCTTTTTGTTATATCCAAAATCTGCCAAGTCTAGCTTTTTGTCCCGCCAGTTTTTCTTGACTTTAACCCAAGTTTCAAGAAAGACTTTATCACCCAGCATGAGTTCAATGTCGCGGCGTGCCAAAGAGCCGATTTTCTTAAGCATAGAGCCGCCTTTGCCGATGATAATGCCCTTTTGACTGTCTCTTTCCACCATAATGGTAGCACGGATATGCACTTTATCAGTCTCCTTATCCCGCTTCATACTGTCAATGACTACCGCTACTGAATGCGGAATTTCTTCACGTGTCAGCAATAAAACCTTTTCCCGAATCATCTCAGAAACCAAAAAACGCTCAGGGTGGTCGGTAATCTGGTCAGCTGGGAAATATTGGAAACCTTCCTCTAAGTTTTCACTTAAAATATCAACTAGATGCGAAACATTATTGCCTTGAAGAGCAGAAATTGGCACAACCTCCTTAAAGTCCATCTGCTTGCGGTAATCATCAATCTGACTCAGCAGCTGATCCGGGTGTACTTTATCAATTTTATTGATGACCAAAATAACAGGAACTTTAGCCACTTTTAAACGCTCCATAATCATATCATCACCCTTACCGCGTTTTTCATCGGCAGAAACCATAAAAAGAACTGTATCCACTTCACGCAAGGTACTGTAAGCGGATTCCACCATAAAGTCGCCCAAGGCAGTCTTAGGCTTATGAATCCCCGGCGTATCAATAAAAACAATCTGCTCCTGATCTGTCGTGTAAATTCCCATAATCTTGTTACGAGTCGTCTGAGCCTTATCACTCATGATAGCAATCTTTTGCCCCATAACATGATTTAAAAAAGTAGACTTTCCAACATTTGGACGTCCTAAAATAGCAACAAATCCTGATTTAAAGGTCATTTTTCACCTCGTTTATTCCTTATTAGTCTAATATAAGAAAATCGGAAAGGATTCTCCGATTTTCATGTTAAAAAAGTAAATTCCAAATTTTCGGAACGAAAATAATCAATCCTGTTATAACCGCAAAACCCGAAACAACCAAAACAGCTCCTGCTGCCATATCCTTGGCATTTTTAGCTCGTATGGAGAAGTGATAATCACTAGCTAAGTCTACCACATTTTCAATAGCAGAGTTCATAATCTCAAAAGAAATGACTAGAAAAATACTCAAAAAGAGAAAGAGCCACTCTATCGCAGATACCCGAAAAAGCAATCCTGCAAGCACGACCGCAACTGCTGAAACGGCATGATTACGCATATTACGTTCTTCTTTGATTGCCGTAAAAATCCCTGTCAGAGCAAATTCTAAACTCGAAATGACATCCCGATTCTTCCATTTGCGCTTGTTTTTTTTATTGTCTTGTAAGTCCATAAGCAGTCAAAATTTCTTCCTGTAAACCAAACATTTCCGCCTCTTCTTCCGGCGTATAGTGATCGTATCCATTGATATGCAAAAAACCATGCACTGCAAGAAACCCCATCTCCCGCTCAAAACTGTGACCATATTCTTCTGCTTGTTCACGCGCCTTATCTATGGAAATAAAGAGTTCTCCGATATAGGCATTAAAATCCTCTAACATTTCCGCCAGCTCAGGATTTTCTAGTAAATCCTCCTCGTCAATGGCAATGTCCAGCTCAGGCTTGCACTCCAAGCTGATAACATCTGTCGGACGATCTGTATTTCGATATTCCAAATTCAGCTCATGGCTGCGCTCGTTGGTAACAAATGTCACTGCCATTTCTTTTTCTTCTTTGCCAATCTTTTTAGCAGCAAATTCCAGTATATCATGTGTTTGCTTGATGATTTCTTCTGAAACTTGCCCTGTCTCGTCGACCATTTCTATATACATATTACACCCACTTTATTAGTATCACTTCATTATACCATATTTCAGATAGGGATGCCTGATTTATAAATCATTTACTATTTAGTTCTGCTCTTTATTGCACATTTTTTCTTTCAAAACTTATACTTGTTGCTGGAGACGGCTCATTTGCGCATAGATTCCATTTTGTTTTACCAATGTATCATGTTTCCCTCTCTCCACAATCTTTCCTTCAGAAATAACCAAAATTTGGTCTGCATCTTGAATGGTGGATAAACGGTGAGCAATGATAAAAGTCGTTCTCCCCTCCTTGACCACCGCCATTGCTTTTTGAATCAGTTCTTCGGTTTCTGTATCAATATGAGAAGTTGCTTCATCCAATATTAAAATTTGAGGATTAGCATAGAGAGCTCGAGCAAATGAAATCAGTTGCCGTTCACCGCTTGAAAATGCTGCCCCTTTATCCTTTACAGGCTCATCAATTCCTTCTTTACAACGAGCCAGCAAGTCCCCTGCACCGACTTTTTCTAAAGATTCCAAAACTTTTTCACGATTGATGCCTGAATGGCTCATCGCTACATTAGTTGCTAGTGTTCCTGTGAATAGATAAGGATCTTGCAAAACAATCCCCATGTGACTACGAAGACTTTCACGAGAATATTGTTGGATGTCTTGTTGATCAATATATATTTTCCCTTTTTGGGGATCGTAGAAACGATAAAGTAGGTTCATGATAGAAGATTTTCCAGAGCCGGTATGCCCTACCAAAGCAATCGTCTCTCCTTGCTTTGCCTTAAAGCTAATATCGTGCAGGATAGTTTTTTCTTTCTCATATGCAAAGCTCACATGTTCAAACACAACCTCACCTTTATTGACTATTAACTGCGTTTTCTCATCCGCTTCCTGAGGTTGATCTAGCAATTCTAAAACTCGTTTTCCTGTTTCCAATGATCGTTGTACATTCGGGAAAAGTCGAACCAGAAAACCCATCATCTCAAATAAATCAATAATATAATTGAGATAGACAAACAGTACACCTGCGGTAATAACGCTATGACCGCCTAAAAATTGCTGACCAACTATTGTCAAAATAACAGCAAGCACTGCATTTTTCAAAAATTCCGTTAACGGCCAAGACGAAAGAGCGCTTACCCATACAATTTGTTTATCAGCTTGGCTCATTTTTCGGGCAGTTACATCAAATTCTGAAAGAACAGTTTTTTCCTGATGATATAGCTGTATCAGACTAGCTCCATGCATCAATTCATTCACTTGATTATTGATGTCACTACGTGAATCATAAAAGTCTTTCATCGGCTTGTCCGTTAGTTTTTTATAAAATACTTGTATCCCATAAAAAGCAGGAAGCAACAGCAACAGCATAGAGGCAGCAAGCGGATTAAGATAAAACAACAAAACGTAGGTAAAAACAATCCGAAGGACTTGAATCAAAACACTAACCAAACTGGCATAAAATTGTCTGCGTAAGGTTTCCGTATCATTTACAATTCTGGTCGCAATCTTCCCTGCCGGCTTATCATCAAAGTAAGAAATCGGCAAATTTTGCATGACTTGATAAGCTTCATTTCTCAGATGTTCGGCGACTTTGTTGCCACAATGCGCTAAAAGTCGGTCGCCTAAGTAAGTCAAGGCACTCCCCAAAACTACAGCAATTAGGTATAATCCAGCTAATTGCAAAAGCTGAACCTGACAATCTTTTCCGTTTCCAATCTGTGTAAGCGGTCCGTCTATCATATTTCTCAAAAAGAGAGGGGACAGTTGACTAGTCACCGTTGCTAAGACAGCAATTCCAACCGCAAGAAAAAATGCAATTCGAACAACTTTTAGTTCTTTTAATAAACGACTAATGATACTCATTCACTCCCTCCTTTCTGATGTTGCTGCCGCTGATATTGTTCGGCGTACCAACCTCCTTTATTAAGCAACTGGTTCGGAGTCCCTTCTTCTATAATTTGTCCGTCTTCTAAGACAAGAACCCAGTCTGCCTGCTGGATAGCTGACAAACGGTGCGTCACAATGATTGTTGTCTGATTCGCTCGTACCTTCTGGATATTTTGGATAATTCGGCGTTCTGTCTGAGCGTCAACTGCAGACAAAGAATCATCCAAAATAAGGACTTCTGGCTGTCTAATAAAAGCGCGTGCCAAAGAAATTCTTTGTTTTTGACCGCCAGATATTGACACTCCCCTCTCACCAATAAGAGTTTCCAGTCCGTCTGGCATTCGTTTTAAATCTTCTGAAAATGCCGCTGTTTCAATAGCCCGCTCAATATCACTTAATGTCGCATTCCTCTTGCCAAAGGCAATATTGTCTTTGACGGATTTTGAAAATAAAATATGTTCCTGTGGGACATAGCCAATCATCGCTTCAATCGACTGACGTGAATAGTGACCGACAGATTTTCCATTTATCTGAAATTCACCTTGTCCAATAGGATATTGCTGAAGAAGCTGACGAACTAAGGTTGTTTTACCAGAGCCAGTTTTTCCAACAATACCATACGTCTTTCCTGCTTCAATTTGCCAAGCTATGTTACGCAAGCTAGGTCTTTTTGTTTGTGGATAAGTGAAATGATAATCCTGAAAACGAATAGAGATAAGATGTTGCAACTCCTCTTTTCCACTCATTTCCATATCATCTGTCGTTTCAATCAGTTCTGTTACCTTTTTAAAAGACGTCTTCCCCGTTTGATAGACCAAGATAAAATCCGACAGCATCCAAAAAGGTTCAATCAGGCTAATCATATACAATTGAAGAGCAATCACTTGCCCAATTGTCAACTGTCCCGTTTTTATAAAAGCAGCACCAATAAGAAGCACAATAATCGTTGATAAAGCGATAAAGACCGAGGAGAGCGGTGCGTAAAGATATTGAATGCCAGCAATTTGATCGCCGACCTTAGATAAAGCTTTCGTGCGCAATTGGAACTGTTCTTTCTGAGTTGCTTTCTTGCTATAAGCACGCGCAACTCGGACTCCCTCTATCGTTTCCAATACCTCATCATTCAAAGATGCCACTGCTTCACGATTATTTTCAACTAATTTATCTTGTTTTTTCCCAAGAACATAAATCCATATCATCAATATCATAAGCGGAAGCATAGCCAGTAAGCTAATTTCCCATGAGATAAAAAACATGGTCGGAACGACAAAGGCAATCATGCCTCCTGCGTATAAGAGAATGACAATCCCATAGCCAGCCATCTCCATCATTCCCTCAACATCTGTTGAAAAACGCGTTAGAATATCGCCAGAACGAAATTTTTCGTAGAAAGGCGTTCTCATAGCTACCAATTTCTCAAAAGCTCTTCTTTGCATGAGAAACTTATAGTCAATAGACGACTGAAATATTTTTAAATGCCAATAGTAAGCCGACAGATAGTTGCAAATTGTCACCAAAGCTAACAAACCAACGTCTCTAATTAAATTCTGCTGTGTCAAAGTATGATGCGACAGATGATCTACCAAACGCTGAATCACCTGTGTTGGAATCAACATGGTAAAATCATACAATAGTAAAACCAGAGCAATGGATAAATATAACCATTTATGCTCTTTTATATATCCAAACAAACTTTTAATCATCCTAATCCTTCCCGAAACGCACAAAAAAGCCCAAGACAGAATAAACCTGTCCTGAGCTTACTTGTTTTATTTATTTTTTCATCAAAAATAAATTACAGTGCTGTGCTAGAAAGGAGTTCTGTCGTATGATATACCTGAGTACTGTTTTGTTTTACATCATTCATGATACATTCTCCTTTCTACTTTTAATTAGTTAATACTTTAACATTAAAAGAAATGCTTGTCAAGAATATTTACAAAAAATCCTCCCAAAACTGAGAGGATTTCTACCTAAAAATCAAGATTAACATTTCTCTGCAATAGCGGTTTCGGCTGCGATACGTCCAAAAGTGAAAATATCAGTAAGAGAATTGCCAACTAAACGGTTTCCGGCATGCAATCCGCCAGCTACTTTCAAGCTGCATAGAGACCTTGGATAACTTGTCCTTGTTTATTGATAACATGTGTTTCCGTATCAATCTTAAGCCCACCCATAGTGTGGTGAACGGCTGGTTTTCGAAGAGTGGCATAAAACGGTGCTTTTTCAACCTTGAGATCGAAAGCTTCCTTTTCAAATTCAGGATCATAGCCCGCATCAACATAAATATTATAAGCTGTGATCGTCTTGATAAAGACCTGTAGCTCCATTTGTCGCTGTTAAGCCAACTCTTCCAAACTATCTGATCGGTAAATCATTCCATGTGCTACCTGCGCATCAATCTTTTCTTGACTGGTATTATAAGCCGTTTCTTTGATATTTTCGTCTGCAATCAGATAGAAAAGACCGCCATTGTCAATCGCTGCTTGGTCCAATTTATCTCGACTACCGTACTCATCTACAAAACGTTTTCCTTAAGTATTGACCATGATGAAGTTAGCCGGAGGCGCCTGTAATCGGGTCAGATACTAGCATTATTTGCCGGCATTATTTGATAGAAGTCCAAACCGACTAGGTCTGTGCCAACGCTTTGACCTAAGAGAATACCATCACCTATAATAGCTGATGAATTTGATGTCTTAATATCGTCACCAATGCAAAAAAGCCCATTAAAATTGGGCTTTTTCCTGTTCTTCATGCTAATTGCCGGGATCGAACCGGCGACCTCATCCTTACCATGGATGCGCTCTGCCAACTGAGCTAAATCAGCAGTACCTATCTACTATATCATGCAGATAGATTCTTGTCAATAGATTTGAAAAATGTTTTCATTAAAAGAAAAAAATTTTGCTAGAACGTTCCAAAAAGAACCTAGTCACCATTGAAATTTCCTATAAATCTCACATTCACATCAATATTTTTTTAAATAATCTTCCTTTGTCAAACGATAATAAGCTCTCTGAGAAATTCGACCTTCTTTATGTAAATCCAAGGCAGCATACGGATCTATGTGAGAAAAGTTCATACCAGCTTTTTCCATAACTCGTCCTGAAGCTGGATTTTCCACATCATGGAGAGCCACCAACATATTCATATTCAAACTTTCAAAAGCCAGCTGGATTATTTCTTTCAAAGCTTCCGTTGCCAAGCCCTGATTCCAGTAATTCTTATGAATCACATAGCCGATAGCCGCCTTTTTGAGGACCGGATCTAACTTGTGTAGGTCAATGCTGCCAATCAGTTTTCCATTTTCTTTTAACTCAATCCCCCAATTTCCAAGTGGTCGACCCATAAACAAACGAGCAATAATATTTTTAGTTTCTTCCAAGTCTTTGTTAGGTAAAAAAGTATAGCGAGTATTTTCTTCATCAGAAGAATATTCAAACATAGCCTCAGCCCTCAGCGTCATCTAAGGTCACAGGTCGTAGGAGCAGGCGCTCTGTTTCCAAAGTTCGGTTTTCAGCTAGCTTTAGATAAATACTTTCCATTTTACACGAACCTCCTATGTTGCCTCATAGCATAACATAAATATTCACTGAAATCAATGTTTCTAATTTTGCCTTGATTTTTAAAGCGTTTTCATATACAATAAAAACATCTCAAAAAAGGAGTAAATCTATGTTAATCGGTATTCCAAAAGAAATTAAAAACAATGAGAATCGTGTTGCTTTAACACCAGCTGGCGTTCACAGTCTCGTCCAAAAAGGTCATCAGGTTTTGATTGAAACCAAAGCTGGTCTTGGTTCTGGATTTACAGACGCTGACTACAAAGCACAGGGAGCGACAATTGTTACAACTGCAGCCAAAGTTTGGGCAGCTGATCTAGTTGTCAAAGTCAAAGAACCCTTAGCTACTGAATACGGTTTCTTACGTGATGACCTCTTGCTTTTCACGTATCTACACATGGCTGCTGCGCCTAAATTGGCCGATGCGATGATTGTGGGCAAGACAACAGGGATTGCTTACGAAACCGTTCGTGACCAAGAAGGAAAACTTCCTCTGCTCGTTCCTATGAGTGAGGTTGCAGGGAGAATGGCTGTGCAGATTGGGGCTCACTTTCTAACCAAACAAGAAGGCGGTTCCGGCGTGCTACTAGGCGGCGTTCCTGGTGTTCCTAAAGGAAAAGTCACTATCATCGGAGGTGGAGTTGTTGGGACACACGCAGCTCGCATCGCTTTAGGACTGGGAGCGCATGTTACTATTCTTGATATCAGCGCTAAACGACTGTCAGAACTAGAAGACCTTTTTGGTCACCAAATCCAGACCCTTATGTCTAATTCTTTCAATATTGCTGAAAGCGTCAAAGATGCTGATGTAGTGATTGGAGCCGTGCTAATCCCTGGTGCCAAAGCACCTAAACTCGTTACGGATGATATGGTCAGCCAAATGCGTCCAGGTTCTGTCATCGTTGACGTAGCCGTTGACCAAGGTGGAGTTGTTGCAACTGCTGATCGTGTAACCACTCACGATGAACCTGTCTATGAAAAACATGGTGTACTTCACTATGCCGTTGCCAACATACCTGGTGCTGTTGCTCGCACATCAACTCTTGCTTTAACAAATGTAACACTTCCTTACATTGAAGCTTTGGCGGACAAAGGGTTTGAACAAGCTATTGCAGATGATTGGGGGCTACAACAAGGAGTGACTACTTATAAAGGTTATCTCACTAGCCGACCCGTCGCAGAAGGGCTTAATCGTGACTACACCGATATCAATGATTTAGTATAAGTTTTGAAAATAAAAGGATATGCCAACTTGCTTCGCAAGTCCTATACACCACCTTGCAGTTTTTTTGAACAATCACCTACTACACTACTCATTTATTATAAAAATAATTTGAGTCTGAGACGCTATTGTCCCAGACTCTTTTTTACTTATCATTTTAAGTCGTATAACTATAAGAAAAGAGCTTTCAAATCCACCTCTTTGCTTCATTCCATTTATTTTTCTTTTTAGGTTTAGGTAGCGGCAATTGATCATACATGGCTAAAATTAAGTCTTCTAGAAACACCTGATTTTCAAGGTCTTCCACTAAAATCATTTCTTTGGCACCTTCGTATGGAAACTCAAAAGAAGGTTGGTCAATCTTATCTAAGACTGCTTGCACGGGTTTAACTAAAAAGCGATCGTCATAAATGCCACCAATAATCTTGCCACGGAAGTAAAGAATATACTCCCCCATCATGGAACGGTAAGTCACATCATCTAATCCTGATAATTGCTCCAAAACAAATTCCAAATAGTTCTTACTTGATGCCATTTCTAATCTCCTAAGCTCTGTTCAACGATAACAACCGTATAGAGTTCTTGCTTGACCTCACTTCCAATTGGTTTGAAGCCCTGCTTTTCCCAAAAATGCTGAGATTGAGAATTTCCCTTAACATAGGCCAAACGTGCTTTTCGAAAGTTGTTAGCAAAATAAGCTAGCGCTTCTGTCACAATCTGACTGCCAATCCCTTTCCTCTGATAGGCTTGATCAACCATAAACAAACCAATAAAAACAGTCTCCTCATCAGGATATGCATAGACAAAATCCATAACAGCCACAAGGTCAGAGCCATTCCAAAATCCAACATAAAACTTATCAGCCTTAGCTTTACCTTCAGGTAGACGAAGTATGTCCTCTTTTACACTTGCCAAATTTGGCTTTGGTGGACAATACTGAAAATATAGAGGATTGCTTTCATATAAAGATAAAATACTTGGAATATCCTTTTCAGTTAGTATTCTACAACTGTAATACTTAGATAGTTGGTCAATCATTTTTTAATTCTTACTTTCTGTGTCCTGTGATTATGACATAGGAAGATGCATTGATAGTCATCAGTCACGTAGCAGATTCTTTTGCAAGCGTACTTCCTCAAAATCAGTCGTGTGCAACTTGTCCAGATTAGTCAAGAGCTTTTCCTTCATCATCTTCTGACTCCTTGGCTGGCTCACCGACGATTTTGGAATTGGTCAAACTTGATTTTTCTTCTTTAGAAAAATGATGATGCACCACTTCAGTAGAATGTTCATAGGCTTGGATAATCTCTGCAACCACAGGATGACGCACAACGTCCTTGGCTGACAGGTAAACAAAATCAATTTGCTTGATATTTTTCAATTTCTCTGTCGCATCAATGAGACCTGATTTACTATTCTTCGGCAAGTCAATCTGGCTGATATCTCCATTGACAATCATCTTAGAATTAAAACCTAAACGCGTCAAGAACATCTTCATCTGCATGATGGTCGTATTTTGCGCCTCATCGAGAATGACAAAGGCATCATCCAAGGTCCGTCCACGCATGTAAGCCAAGGGGGCTATCTCTATGATTTCTCGCTCCATAAGGCGCGTTGTTTGATCCTTGCCTAAAATCTGATACAATGCATCGTAAACTGGTCGTAGATAAGGGTCTACTTTTTCTTTTAGATCCCCTGGTAAAAATCCTAGACTCTCACCAGCTTCAACCGCCGGACGAGTCAATATAATCCGTTTGACCTGCCCTCGCTTCAGCGCTGTCACAGCCAAAGTTACGGCAAGAAAAGTCTTACCTGTTCCTGCTGGTCCAATCCCAAAGACAACATCATGGTTCTTAATGCTATCGACATAAACTTTCTGCCCTAGGGTCTTGACACGAATGGGCTTGCCATAAGAATCTTTGATAATTTCTTCCTCATACAGAGCCACAAACTTATCAATTTCACCATTTTTGACCATGGTAATAGCCGTCACTACATCTGGTGTCCCAATCGTCATCCCGCGATTCACCAAAACTAGCAGAGCTTGAAGCACCTGGCGAGTCTCCTCACAAGCTGCTTCGCTACCGATAATCTGGACAACCTCCGTCCTTGCATGAATGGTTACCTGTAACTCCTGTTCCATTAAACGCAAGTGACGTTCATTGGAACCAAAAAGATGAAAAGCATCATCCGGATGCTGTAAGGTAATTTCTACTGAATGTTCTTGCAAATAAAGAACCTCTTTCTTCACATTATTTACTATTATTATAGCAAAGTAACTCGGAAAATTCTATCATTTCTCCGAACTAATGAGCCTGATAGTCTTCCCAAATCGCATCAAAATCGCTAAGATTAAAGGAAAAGTCAGCATGTTCTTCCAAATAACGGCTAACTTCATCAAAATCAGCCGTGTGCTTAGGGAAATTTGTTTCATGAAACACCAAGTCTGCTAAAATCGCCTTCGGTGCTTTGCTTTTGGGATTGCGCTCCGTCATCAACCAAGTGTAAAACGATTTTCTCATTTTATCTTTTCTCCTTTCTTACTTTTTAACCAATCCGGTAAATATTTAGTCAATCCTAATGCAGACAATATGATGATTTGCGGTAAAAATTGTATTAAATACCGCGTCTTTCCACCTTCAAAAATGAGCAAAAACAACAAACCACCAAAGACTGCAAGACTGAGCATATTGAGTTTATCATCTGCACGATATTTCCACAAGGCAAAAACAAGACCCAGACTCATCACAATCCAAATAACCTGCTTCACAATCTCATAATACCGATACTCATTCTTATCGACACTCAGAAAATAAGTTCTGATAAACTGCGCCACAGGATTCTTTTTTGTATAAGGATAAAGAGGAGAAATATAGGGCGTTTTTTCATATTCCACATCTCGATACAACCAGCCTAGAGTTCCTTCTGAAACAGTTAATGAATGCTTATAGTAAAGATGATTGAGAAATCCAAAAAATGAATACTCTTTTAAACGTCGTTTGATTTCTTTTTTTACATTTTCTTGCTTAAACATTCCATTATTATACTGTTCTCTCTGATCCACATCAATGTATTGAAGCAAACCCTCTTTCATGTCTTCTTGATCGTGTCCAATAAAAGTCAACCCTAAGTCAATAAAGAGCAGAGGACTTTTAGACAATCCTTTCTCTTGTATCAATGTCACTTCTCTTTGCGTCGCTTTCAGATAGTTTCCGCTGATAGAAGCTACGCCAAATGATAAGAGAAAGGTGAAAAAGATTAGGATAAATTTCTTCCATTCCTTTTTGAAAAATAGCAACATAAAACCTGCCATAATGACAATCAACACAGTTGGTCGAATCAGAACTGCAAGACCACTTATCAAGCCCAATCCGATTGTCTTTATGAAGAGTCCTCTCTTATCCTGCCATTGAAGTTCAAATAAATCAAAAAGTAAGAATATTTGTAAAGCAATGAGCGGAAGAGGCCATATATCCGTGTACATCGAATAAAAATAAGGTGAAAAGCCAACTAGCAAGACATACAAACTAAATGTCATATCAGCAGCAGGCTTGCTCACATATTTTTTCATTCCCTTGTACAAAATGAGTGCTGTTATATCAGCATAAAATATATTTAATCCCTGCAAAATCCATAAAGCCGAGCTTCCAAAGATATTATAAAAAAAGCGCTCATATAAAAAGAGAAAAAAGTTATTAGGATTGCGTGTCAAATAACTGGAAATAGAAGATTCCTTTAAGTATTTGAAAGCACCGTTGAAAACAACTGCTGCATCTCGCCGAATCAGCAACTGAGCAGACAAAAGCATTGCTAACTGAAATATAATTACCGCTATCATAATAACAACTTTGTGCTTCATCAGGTAGTGGTAGCATTTTTTTAAATTTTCTAGATAACGATAAGCTAGAAATACTAGTATGACTGTTCCAATCAAAGCAAGACTTGAAATTGTCCCTAGATGACTAATCGCAGTAAAAAACCAATGCAAGCCAATCAGTAACATAATTTTTTGCAAAGCCGAAAAGAAAAAAGAATACATTTTTAGCATAGGGATATTATAACAAAATCTACAGTGTTTCGCTATTTAAAAAAACAACAATCGTCAGATTGCTGCTTAACGTCTAATTACTTGCTACGTCCGTTTTCTTCATTGTCTAAAAGATAATCTTCTAAAACAGTAAAAATTTCTGTAACAACCAAACCAGACTCTGAAAATTCTAATCCTTCTTCTGGCAAGGTTTTACGCCAATAATCACCAAAAATAGCCTGCCAATCTCTTAAACTACGATTGCCTTCCCCTTCTACAAAAGCTTCTTCTGCTGTCACTTGATGAAAGGGACGGACAAGAACTTTTTTTGTCACCATAACCAAGGCTCGACTAGGATTCTCCATTCTATCTAGCATGATGGAGACTTCTCCAACTTTAGGTAACGATACCTTGTCTTTTTCATACTCTTCAAACCAAGAACTTGTCGCTTGCTTAATTCCTCTCAATGTCAAATCATATAAGTCTGGAAATTCATCTGGATGTGCCCAAACTTCTGCCTGAGGATACTTCCTACTTAGTTCTATTAGATTTATCTTTCTTATCCCTGCCAATTTTCTTGATCATGCTTAAATTTCTCAAGTAGAGCCAAACCTTCTGCTGAAACATAGCCTTCTTGTTCTGCCAGATTGATCAATTCAGTATAGTTAGATAAGGTTACTAATTTCACACCTGCATCTGAAAAATTCTTTTCTGCTCTAGGTAATTCATAAGTGAAAATAGCCACCACTCCAATGACATCTGCACCTTCTCGCTTTGCTGCAGCAACGGCATCCAAAACAGAACCACCAGTTGAAATCAAATCCTCAACCACGACCATTTTTTGACCTGATTTTACCCGACCTTCAATCTGATTTCCAGCCCCATGATCTTTTGGTTTACTACGAATATAGGCAAAGGGCAAATTCATCTTGTCTGCAATAATAGCACCATGAGGAATACCCGCTGTCGCTGTTCCAGCAATCACTTCTACTTCTGGAAATTCAGCCTTGATTTTCTCTACAAAGCCATTTTCAATCAACGTTCGCGTTTCTGGATAGGCCAAGGTCACACGATTGTCTGTATAAATTGGAGACTTGATACCGCTTGCCCAAGTGAAAGGTTCTTTCGGTTTCAAGTAAACAGCCTCAATGTTCAGTAAGTCACGGGCAATATCTTTTTCTAAAGTCATGATTTCTCCCTTACAATAATTCAATAGTGGAAACAAAATATTGTTCCAAAAAATATGTCTTTTCTTTAATATCTTCTATGGTAATATTCTCATTTGTAGAGGTCAGTACCCACTTATCCTCCACATCATCTTGTCGGTGAATAACAGCAATCAATTCTCCTTCAAAAGATTCCAAAGGTTCTCGTATTTTTTCCGAAATGATATAAACATCTTGTTCTTCGCCGTCTCCAGCAAATAAATCCGGAATATAACCATAGTTGATAGGATAACAATTGCCAAAGTTGTCTTTGTAACCTATTGGTCTGTCAATGATTGCTCGATAGATTTTTCTAACCATTCACCCATTCCGCCTTTATAGCTCGGTAAGCAGCTACTGGATCAGTTGCTCGTGTGATTGGACGCCCAACCACAATGTAATCACTACCAATTTGATGAGCTTCTTGCGGCGTCATAACTCGTTTTTGATCCCCGATTTCAGAACCAGCTGGTCGAATACCTGGAGTGACGCACAGAAAATCTTCTGATGTTGCGGCTTTAATCAGCTTAACCTCCTGAGCCGAACAAACAACTCCGTCCAGTCCAGCTTCCTTAGCTTTGCAGGCATAGTTGACAACAGATTCTGAAACAGTTGTTTGGATATTTTGGCAATCCCGCATATCTTCCTCACTGGTAGAAGTCAGCTGAGTCACTGCTACTAGCTTTGCCTGATTACCTAAAACCTTCTTGGCTTCTCGCATCATTTCCACGCCACCTGCCGCATGAACCGTCACCATATCAATCCCAAAGGTTCTCAAAACTGACATGGCAGAGCGCACTGTATTTGGGATGTCGTGCAATTTCAAATCTAGGAAAATGCTATGTCCCAAACCTTTCAGATAATGCACAATTTCCGGCCCAATGGCATAGAAAAATTCCATACCGATTTTGACATATAACTTTTCGTCTTCTGGAAAATGCTCTAAAAACTCCTTGACATCATCAAATGACGGAAAATCAAGGGCAATAATAGGACGTTCTTCACGCATGGATTCTTCTCCTTTTTTATAGGCTTTTCGCCATTTTTAACCTTTTGACAGAATCTATAGCTCTGCCACCTTTCAATACTGACTATACTACATCAAACGGTGAAGTTGCTTAGTAGCACTAGCTAATCATCAATAGCTCTAAATTTGCCTTATTACGAGCTATAGAAAAACCTTGCCCGAGGCAAGGTTACACGAAAATTGGCAGCAACTGCCATTTTAACCGTATCTTCCTTAGTAGCCTCTCTGGACTTCTTTAAAGGTTTTATTTCAATTATTTTATAATTTACTTTATCTCTTGTCAAGTAAAACATCAATTAAGCAAGAAAATTTTCTCTAACTTCTGCTCGCAGACTTTCCAAACTTTCAATGCCATACTTATCCATAACTTTAGGTAGGTTCTCAATGATATTAGGACAAGCATAAGGGTCAGTGAAATTTGCCGTGCCAACACCAATAGCTGATGCTCCCGCAATAAACATTTCAATGGCTGCTTCTGCTGAATCTACTCCACCCATACCAATGATTGGCAAACTGCTGGATTGAGCTACCTGACGAATTAACTTCAAGGCGACTGGAAAAACAGCTGGTCCTGACATCCCACCCGTTCCATTTGCAATAATGGGTTTTCTGCTTTTTAAGTCAAACCGCATGCCAACCAAAGTGTTAATCATAGTAAAGCCTGTTGCTCCTGCAGCTTCAACTGCCATAGCTATCTGCGTAATATCTGCTACACTAGGTGTCAATTTCACATAGACCGGCACTTCCGATACATCTACTGCTGCCTTCGCAGCCTCGTACGCCAAATCCGGCACCTGCCCAATCAATAATCCTCCATTGCCATGATCCACATTAGGGCAAGAAATATTGAGTTCGATTGCTTTAACGTTTGGTGCTTGAGAAATTTTTCCCGCAACAAAAGCATATTCTTCATTAGAAAATCCAGCAACATTAGCAATAATCGGCAGATTAGGATAATGTTGAGCCAGCCAAGGAAGCTTTTCTGCTAACACCACATCTACACCAGGATTTTGCAAACCAATAGCATTGAGCATACCAGCTGGTGTTTCCGCCACGCGCGGTGTCGGATTGCCAAAACGAGGATTCTGCGTGCTTGCTTTAATCATGATCGAGCCAAGCACATCTAGGTCATAATATTTGGCATATTCTTGACCAAAACCAAAACAGCCCGAAGCTGGAATAATTGGATTTTTCAGTTCCAAACCCGGAAGAGAAACTGCTAAACGATTTTTCGACATGTTCACCTCCTACACCAAAACTGTACCAGTCGCAAAAACTGGACCGTCTTCACAGACACGCTTATTGACTGATTGATCCTTACCAGCCACATGAAGTACGCAAGCATAGCAAGCTCCCATTCCACAAGCCATTCGTGACTCCATAGAAATGTAAGCTCGCGGATGACTACGAAATGTTTCATCAACATATTTGAGCATGCCGGGAGCTCCACAAGCATAAACCGCTGTAAAACTTTCTGACAACTCATTCACAACAGAGGAAACATAGCCTTTGCGACCATAAGAACCGTCATCTGTTGTTACGATGACACGACCATATTTTTTCATCTCTTCTTCCAAAATAACGGCGGCTTTTGTTGCAAATCCAAGAACTGAAGTGACCTTGACCCCTTTGCTATGTAATTCTTTTGCTACCTGCAGCAAGGGCGGAACACCAATACCGCCTCCTATGATTAAGGCTGTATCTTCAATGTCCAAACCAGATAAATCAAACCCATTTCCTTGAGGACCCATGACATCCAACTGAAAACCCTTCTGCAATTTAGAAAAAATTTCTGTGCCTGCCCCTTCTATCCTGTAAATAATCCGACAAATTTTTCTCTCTTTATCAATCTCTGAAATTGAAATAGGTCGCCGTAGAAGCTTTGTATCATCTGGGACTCGAATATGTAGAAACTGCCCAGCCTTCATCTGGCTAACCATTTCCCCTTGTAAATCCATAGCAAAAATTCGCGGAGCAATTTCCTCTTGATGCACAATGTTCATCTTTTCCAACATGATTTTTCCAAATCTTTTCTTACACGAACTACTTACCATTTCTACCTCATTTCTTTACCAAAAAAGACCTCGCACACACACGCAAGGTCTCACGAAAATAGAGAGTAGACTGCTCCCACTCTTCCTTCACCTGAAACCTTGGAAGCCTCGCTGGACTTTCTTAAAGGTTAAATTTAACATATTTTACAACTTAACAAGTGTTTTGTCAATGCTAATGTGATAAAATAGGCTTATGAGAATTCAGCAATTACATTATATTATCAAAATCGTCGAAACGGGCAGTATGAACGAAGCTGCCAAACAATTATTCATCACCCAGCCCAGTCTATCTAATGCTGTGCGTGATTTGGAAAATGAAATGGGTATTGAGATTTTCATCCGCAATCCCAAAGGCATTACCTTGACTAAGGACGGCATGGAATTTCTTTCCTATGCTCGTCAGGTAGTAGAGCAAACCCAGCTGCTGGAAGAACGTTATAAAAATCCCGTTGCTAATCGAGAACTTTTCAGCGTTTCCTCACAACACTACGCCTTTGTGGTCAATGCTTTCGTATCTCTGCTCAAAAAGAGTGACATGGAAAAGTACGAGCTCTTCCTGCGGGAAACCCGAACTTGGGAAATCATTGATGACGTCAAAAATTTCCGTAGTGAAATTGGTGTTCTATTTCTCAACAGCTACAACCGCGATGTCCTCTCCAAAATGCTAGATGACAATCACTTGATTGCCACTCATCTCTTTACCGCACAGCCCCATATCTTTGTCAGCAAGAGCAATCCTCTAGCAAAGAAAAAACTGGTGCAATTAGCTGATCTAGAAGATTTTCCTTATCTGAGCTATGACCAAGGCACCCACAATTCCTTTTACTTTTCAGAAGAAATCCTATCCCAAGAACACCATAAAAAATCCATCGTTGTCAGTGACCGAGCAACCCTTTTCAATCTTTTAATCGGTCTTGACGGCTACACTATCGCAACTGGTATTCTCAACAGCAATCTCAACGGTGACAATATTGTTTCCATTCCGCTAGATATTGATGACCCTATTGAGCTGGTTTATATCAAACACGAAAAAGCTAGTTTGTCTAAAATGGGGGATAAATTCATTGAGTACCTGTTAGAAGAAGTTCAATTTGATAAGTAAATCATAACCATCTGTTCCACTCTTATATGTGATAAACAATGAAATTTTTATGCTATATTTTCTCCTGTCGCTTTACAATAGGCTTGAATCCTTTTATTGTACTGCGGTGGGAGTTTTTTCTACAATTCTCGTCTTTCTACCCAGCGGGCGGACTATATTCCATAGATAGAATGATCTGAAAGCTCACAAATAAAAACAGCACAAACTTTCTTACCATAGGTTTGTGCTATTTTCTTTAATACATAGGTCTATCGCCGTCTGTTCTTGGCTTTGAAATGCCTAGACTAGCATAACTGTGTAAAGACGGTTCTTTTATGATACGAACAATCAAATCCGCAATACTTACTCTTGAAATGATTGTTCCCTTGTAAAACTCCCCTTTTTCTGTTAATTCATAGTCAATTTCAGGATTATTTGTCATGTATGCGGCGCGTAAAATCGTATAATTAACAGTAGACTCTTCAATGATTTTCGCTGCGCGACGAGTATCGTCCATAATATCCGAACCAATACTTTCTTCTACCCAACGACCAAACTCTCCTGGAACTTCGTGATACAAACCAAGGCCTGTTACATAAATCAAACGAGAAACTTGATTTTCTTCCATTGCTTTAACAATATTTGCTACCATAGGCTCAAACTGTCCACCAAGATTGGCGTAGACATATCTTGACCTTTCATAACTTTTGTCAAGGCTGCAAAATCATTGACATCCCCTTCAAGAACATCCACTCGTTCACCTGCAAGTGACTATAAACGAGCAATTTTTCGCAAATAAAGCGTCAAATGTACATCTGTTTCCTGTAATAATCTTGGAATCACCAAACGAGCAATTTGCCCATTGGCTTCTAAAATAAGAACTCTCTTCATTCTAACAGTAACTTTCTAATCTTTTAATTGATTATATTCTTCGTCTGAAACGGCTTCACACCATTCATTTGACAAATCTTCCCCAGGAACACCAAGCACTATATGACTGAACCAAGAATCTTTTTTCGCACCGTGCTAGTGCTTTACATTCGCGGGGATAATCACTACAGAGCCTTCAGATAAACTAACGGCTTCTTTACCTTCTTCTTGATACCAGCCTTCACCAGCCGTACAAATCAAAATTTGTCCACCACCCTTGCTAGCGTGGTGAATATGCCAATTATTTCGACAGTCAGGCTCAAAAGTAACATTATGAAGGGCAATCACACCATCCTTTGTTGCACCGAGAGCATTTAGATACGATTGACCGATAAAGTATTGAGCATAAGCATCATTTGATGTACCAAGTCCGAAATGATTTGCCTTATCAAAGGCTTCTTTTGTTTGATATTTCATTTTTCTACTTCCTTTGTGATAAATTTACTGTTGTGCATTTGCAACTTCGTTGATACAGCTAAGTGCATTGAGAGTACGCGGATAACCGATATAAGGGATACAGGCAGAGATGACTGCAATTAACAACGTTTTATCATTTCCCAAGTAAAGATTGGCTGCAATATGTCCCTTCAACTGCGGTTCACAGCCCCCTTGAGAATAAAGGTAGCAAAATGTCAGCAATTCACGCTCAGCATAATCAAGGCTAGAGCGAGTATAGTAATCACTGAAACAATTATCGACTAACCATTTGTTGATATGGCGTACATCCGGCTCTCCCTTTGTCGCAAAGCCCTTCATCTGGTCGCCAAAAATTGCAATCTGAGCTTCTTCACCAGCTTCTAAGCGAGTTTGATTTTTCGTGTTTTTTTGACTAGCCAAAGGAAGTGACATTCCTTGATTGGTAAAAATCGTATTCGTAGGTGCGAAAAAGGCATAAACCCGACTAAGACCTAGATAAGCAACCGCTTGATACAGCATTTCTTTGACTTCCACAGCTTTCACCCCATTGTCCAAAGCAACGGGAAGAATCTCTTTGTAGGCTTCAAGCCCTTGACTGCCAACTAAAACAGCTAAAATGGCTAACTAATATCTTCTTTCATCTAATGAGAAGGGGAGGTCTTTCGGCACTTCCTGAAAAGCGAATTGTTTAAAGAGTGCAACAAATTCTGGATCCGTTTCAGATAAGCCTAGCAAATCCGGAAAAGAGACTTTATTATCAATATCCATGACATTTCCTCACTTTCTTCTTTACATTTCTTATTGTACGGCTTTGCTTTTGACAAATCAATTTGAATTGCAAGAAAAATCAGATAAGAAAAACTTATCTGAAATAACGTTTAGCAATTTCTAAAAAATCTTCTGTGTAAGGATGAGCATGCTCCAAATGATAAAAAAGAAAATAGTCTCGCTCTATCGGTTGCTGATTCTGCAAAAGAGGAAATTCGCAATATTCGCAATAAAGGTTTGAAGTTGCCTTAGTAGTCATTTTTTCAAAAGGAAAATAAGCAGTAGAAACCATGAGTTGCAATGCTGCTTCTTCTGGAGAATAAGCAAAATTAAATTCCGACTGAAAACCAAGATTGTCACGATAATAATCAGATTCTATCTTTTCCTGTCCTTTCACAGCTAATAACAAAGCTGGATAGACCTGCAAGTCTTTCATCTGAACAGATTTTGATTGGGATAAAGGATGAGTATGTCCAACTCTGATATAAAGCGGGAAAGAAGTTAAGCAAATATTCGCATAATTGCCAGAAAATGCTTTTTGCTGGTCGCTAATGGTCATATCCAACTTTTGCTGACGCAGTGCCGTGCCAATCTCTTCATGACTTCCTACCATGATCTCCAACTGAACACTTGGAAAACGCTCTTTGAATTCAGCTAAAATCTGGGGCAGTACGCTTTCTGTCCATTCCCCACAATAGACCTATCCGCATGGAAACTGGCTGTGTTCCTGTCAAAACTTGTGTATCAGCTACCAAGCCATTATAATCTTCTAGCAACCGTTGACTTTTTTGATAAAAAATTTCTCAGCTCTCGTTAAATGAAATCCGCGATTTTTGCGTTCAAAAAGGATCACACCAAGCTCCTCTTCCAGCGACTTCATCTGTTGGGACATGACCGATTGCGAAATAAAATTTTCTTCTGCTGCTTCTGTAAAACTCCCTGTACGAACAATATCCTGAAAATACGACAGCTGTTTAAAATTCATCCCATTTCCTCCTATACTTGCCTGATTTCATTATATCATGAAATGCAAAAAGCCTGTCATTCAAATGAACAGACTTTCATTAAAACTTGGTATATTACGCTTCTTTTACGACTAATTCTTCTCCTAATTGTGTGTAACGTTCTGCTTTTAAGTTCCTAATCGTCCACAAGGCAGCAAAGCTAATCAAATAAAGACTTGCTAGGAAAATCATAACCATTGAGACACTTGAAACATCTAAAATTTTCCCAATAATCACAGATGAAAAGCCTCCAATTGCTCGTCCGACATTTAAGATGACATTATTAGCTGTGGAGCGAATATGAGCTGGATACAATCTCGTAATCATCGCGCCATAGCCCGCAAACATTCCATTTACAAAGAAACCGACAATCGCACCGCCGATAATCATGGCTGGCATTGAATTGGCAAATTGGAAGAGGTAAACACACATAGAAGAAGCTAAAAGAAAGATTGAATAAACAAATCTTGGTCCCCATTTATCAAGGATTTGACCGAAAGTGAGCATTCCCAGACACATTCCCAAAATCGTTGAGACCATCCAAAGTGAGGAATCTTTTACAGAAATATGCAGGCTTGTTTGGATAATGGTTGGAAGCCAGTTCATCATCCCAAAATATCCAGCAATTTGTACCGTCGTCATGACCATTAGTGCTAACGTCTGAGCTGTTAGAGCTGGTGTTTTAAACAATTCGCTCATTTTAACAGACTGACGCCCTTCTGCTTTTAATGTCACATTGCCATTATCTCGGATATGATCATCATCAATCGCTAACATCATCCACAAAACCAAGGCAATAGGCGCAAGTCCAAAGAGGAAAAGCCCCTTCCAACCAAGTGCGGGAGCTAACCAACCTGCTAAAAGTGCTGAAGTAATAGAACCAACTTGCCCTGCAATTCCATTCAAAGATGAAATGCGCCCCATTTTTCCAATAGGAACAATACCTGCCATAATCGCAATGGCAACCCCATACTCTCCACCAACACCTATCCCAGCAATGAAACGCATGAGATAGAGATAATAAATATTTTGTGTAAAGTAAATCAGCCCTGTCGCTAATGAAAAAATAACAATCGTCCATTTAAAGACTTTGAACTTGTGATAACGGTCAGCCAGTATACCAAAGAGCAAACCACCAACCAACATTCCTAGATTGGTAATCGTCGCAATCCAGCCCCCTTGGGCTCCTGTAACGCCCAATTCTGAAATGATAGACGACATCGAAAAAGCTAAGAACATGACATTTAAGTCGTCTGTTCCTGATGCAACAATTGCAGCAACTAATGCTCGCTTATTATTTTTGTCTAAAGACATGCACATTCTCCTTAATCGTAGCTCACAGACTACATTTATTAATTGAATACAGCCCTAAAAATCAAAAAGCTCAGGAAGTCCTGAGCCAAAAGTTTACAGTAAAATAGTAGATTAGCACCTTAATCCATTTTAACGATTACTTTTATGCCTCACGGGACATGATTAAAGTTGTATTAATTGTATTAAGTATAAGATAGATAAATAGATTTGTCAAGAGCTTTTAAAAAATAGTTTTGAACGACTTGTGCTGCTCTCTGCTCTCATTTTACAAGATAAATGAAAAATTGTACAATAACGATAGATGATACTGGTATTCATTTTACCTATAGTCAAAGCTGTCCAACTCATTAATCAAAAAGGAGACATCATGCTGAATTTACAACACTTGGAGCAACTCATTGTTTTATCACAGGAGGGAACCTTGTCTAAAGCAGCCGACGTCCTACTCATCTCTCAGCCATCCTTAACTCGAAATATGCAAATGCTTGAAGATGAATTGGGAGTTATTCTTTTTGAGCGAAGAAAAAATAAATTAAGTTTCACGGAAACCGGTCATCAAACAGTTAAACTAACCCAAAAATTCCTGAAACAAAAACAAAAATTTCTCGATGATGTACAACATTTTGCATTAAAAGAAAGTATTATTTTTGGTGGTGTTAATGCACCGGGAGCCATCTTTGAACTGGAAAGTCGTATAAAAGAAAAGGGCTTGGAGCAACACATTCAAATTGAGCAAAAGACGAATGACGAATTGGAGAAAGCTCTGGACGATGAAAACGTTCACTTCATTGTAACAGACTATCCTATCAAAAAAGAGCATATTCTTTCCATGGATCTTTTCATGGAGCAACTTTACTTATCCGTTCCCTTGACTCACCCGTATGCCACACGAAAAGAGATAAAGCTTGCAGAATTGGCTAATTTGACTATGCTGCTGCGCTCGGATCTAGGCATTTGGCAGCCATTAGTCAATCAACTGACGCAAACAAAGTTTATTGTTCAAAAAGATCGGGCAGCCTTTGTTGATTTAGTAAATGCTTCTGCATTACCAACTTTTTCTACCAATATTACTCAACAAAACACTGAAGAATCCACTGTAAATAGCCAACGTATCCAGATTCCTATCTCGGACAAAGAAGCTACCAAGACTTTCTACATTTCCGTTTTGAAGAAGAACAAAGCTATTTTACAGGAGTTGGTGAAAACTAAATAGTCCATGCTCATGAAAAAAACAAGATATATTCACTATAAAATAAGATTATTAATCAACTCAATATCGTTCTAATATTAAAACTGAATAAGATGAAAAAGCCCAACTCAATCAAAATAAAAAGTTAGGCTTTTTTCTTGGTACTATTGTTACTATTGTATTGTAAGATAAGGCTATCAGTTAAAATACTTGCCCTTTATATACAGACCTATCACCAAAATATTTTCTAATAGAAATATCAAATATGATTAATTTAACATATTTGTTTGGAAATAACAATGCAATAATTGGTAAGATAAAATAGCTAGCAAGAACAAATAGACTAAATTTTGGAGTTAACATTAGATAACCTTTCAAAAATTATAATAAAGCATTCTTTACATCAGATTACTTACATATATAATAATCTTCCTCAAGCGAAAATCAAGCAATTATACCCAATTGTTATTAAAATGTTATCTGAATGAACACCAGCATAGTTATTTTCTGAAATCAAACGAAAATCCTGTTTTCATTTTCTCCCCAGAAATCCTAAAAAGAGATCTACTGTGCTGGCTTCTTGATGATTAAAGAAAAGGCTGGTTTGGGTATCCATACTTGCAATCTTTGCCATATCTTCTGCACTGAGTTCAAAGTCAAAAACATCAATATTTTCCTTCATTCGCTCAAAACGTGAAGACTTAGTCAAGCAAACAATTCCCCGTTGAACTTGCCAGCGAACCATGACTTGTGCAGTGGATTTACCATGTTTATCAGCAATACTTTTGAGAATTGGATTGTTGAAAATGTCACCACGACCTTCTGCAAAAGTAGCCCAAGATTCAATTTGCACCTTATTTTTTATCATATTTTCTTGTGCGAATATCTGTTGATTCAGTGGGTGAGTTTCCACTTGATTGACTTGTGGTGTAATCTCATTGAAAGCTACAATGTCGCTGAGACGATCTGGATAGAAATTAGACACACCAATCGCTCGAAGTTTTCCTTCTTTGTAAAGTTTTTCCAAAGCACGGTAGGCACCATAATAGTCACCAAAAGGTTGGTGGAGCAACATAAGATCCAGATAATCTAACTCCATTCTGTCAAGAGATTCTAAAACCGAGGCATAAGCCTTGTCGTATCCATAGTTGGATAACCAGACTTTACTAGTGATGAAAAACTCTTTGCGATCAATCCCAGACTCTCGAATCGCCTCGCCTACTTCCTTTTCATTGGCATAGGCTTGAGCAGTATCAAAATGACGATAACCTGCCTTGATAGCATTTAGCACAGCACTCTTGGTATCTTTGGGAGCAATTTGGTACACTCCAAAACCTTAAATTGGAATTTCGACACCGTTGTTTAAGGTTATATTTTGCATGTGATTTCCTCTTTTAGCAATTTTTATCATAAGTATAACGCTCTTTTCAGAAAAAGTACAATAGCAAAATTTCAGAGTGGGTATGCAAAAAATGAATAGCAAATTATCGTCCGATTCATAATTTATAACAACAAAAAGAGGAGATTAGGATAGATGACCATGATTGTGTCAGCAGCCCTAGTCGTCTGTCCTACTCCTTCTCAATTTCTTTGATTTCGCTGGTTTTGTCTATCTACAAGGCGCTCTTGGACTAAGGAGACAACCTCATCATTTGTTGGCAAGTCCGAGTGCTGGGCATCCGCACCTGTGACTGTGGTTTCAGTATAGTGCGCTGCTTGCCCCTGATAAATATATTTCCCTGCACTCACGCTCGTATCTGGTACCAATTCGTCTGAATCATAAGTAATGGTTCCTGCAACAGAATACATAGCTAAAGTGGTCGGAATATTTTTGCGATTTTTAATAAAATCAGCTAACATCTCAGTTTTGTTGTTGATATTGATTTCAGTAAAGTTATAAGGTGTTCCTATTGTCATCAATTTCTTCAATTCCACATCATAGCTGCCGAGGTAATTTTCAATAAAAGCTGTGTAAATTAAACCACCATTCGAGTGACCCAAGCCCTTAAAATTATTGAAATTGTATTTTCCTTGGAGATTTTCAAAGGCAACGTCAACCATTTTGGCTTGTTTTTTGATGTTACTATAGCCATCTTTATTATTTTCAAAACCAATTACAATAATTGGCTCGTTATCATTCGCTGCGATAGATCCGCTATATGTAATTCGTCCGTCATTCCAGACCTTAACTTTGAGCAAGCTATGCTTCACGCCACGATGTCTTTGATTGAGCTTTTGAACCAAGCTGTCAAAGCGGTTTTCCGTAGCAGAACTACCTGGTATCATAATGATTGGCGACATCCGAGCATTATAAAATTTAGCAATTTGATCAATGTTTTTTCTCGTCCAACTATAAGAGGGAACTGCTAGTCCTATCAAAAAAATTAGAACAGTCAGCAGCACTATTTTTATCTTTTTAGTCATGTTCGCCTCCTTTCTGATCCATTTGTCTGAGTTCCTCATGAATCCGGTCATTAAATCTCACAAAGGGGATATAAATAAGAACATCGATAATAAAAATGAAAATTCCTACTGCTAATGCTCGCAAACTTCCGCCTGTCCCAATAAAAGCATAGAGTACACTTGGCGCTCCGCTAGGAACTGGATAAACAGCCGGAGGCATTATTCTAAAATATAGAAAAATACTAGCTACAAAGACATTCAGCATTGGTACGAGGATAAAAGGGATTAAAAATAGAAAGTTGAAAAATATAGGAATCCCAACCATAAAGGCTACACCATGGTTAAAAAGTGAAGGAAAAATACTTTTCAAACTCACATCTCGGTCTTTGTCACTCCGAGATTTCCAGAGAATAGCTACGAGAAGAGCTAAAACTCCGCCCAGTCCCGCAAATGTTCCATAAGCATCATACAGATTGGTCGTTGAAAAGAGATAAGGTACCCCTGTTGTAGTATGATATTTCAAAGCATAATTGAGATTATCCAAGGCAAAGGAGTCGTTGACAAATGGCAAGTCATTAAATGGATTACTATTTCCAATCCAAGCACTAAAAGTCCGTAAGGCAGTATTCATTTCAATGACAAAGATATTGTTTCTATTGACAATTAAGCCTGACAAAAAATTTGCAATTGTTGAAAAAACATTGTGTCGATTGCCCAGATTAATGAGAAAACTAACCAAGACAGCCAGAGCAAACGAGCAAAAGATAGGGCGCAACGTTTTAGGGTAATAAATAAAATGCTCATCTACAATGTGGTCATCATTCGGACTTGAAAATCGAAAAATTTGTCCCACCACATAACCAATCAATATCGCAACAATTAGATTGATATTGACAGGAAGATTGATTTTCGTCAAAGCGCCGTCATTTAAAACCACCGAAAATAATTCGCGCGAATTAACTAATAAGCTAAAAATAAAGGCTGTAATCCCAGCTGTCCCCGTACTACGACCATAATAACCAGCTGTGTATTTTGCACTAAAATAAGTCGCTAATGGTCCTGCCAATCCCCCTATCAGATAGGTGAAATTTGTCGTAACTAAGCTAATAGTTGAAAAATGAGGAAACCAAGAGCGAACGCTGAATAGGTTGTTAATATAACCATTTACTGAAAAAACCGACTCTGACAAAACCATTGTTGTCGTTGTTAGCAAGAAAAAAGGAAAGAGCGATACCAATGTTTCTTGTGTAATTTTAATGAAACTCATTTGCCGAAAGGCAATCATTTTTTTTATTAAGTATTGATCTATACGACTTTTTCTGGTTAATTTATTGAACATCATAGCTTGATTGTAGCATAGTTGAGATGACAATTCAATTAGCCTTTTTAAAATTAAATGCTACATGTTTGAATATTTATTATTCAATGTTTTTTAATCAGACCTAAAAAGGCTCAGATAAAAATCTAAACCTTTGAATTCTTTTACCCTAATTTTCTTGTAACATATTTTTGTGACTGTGCAGACAAAACGCTAATAATCGTTCCCACAGCACCGGCACCTGTGAATAATAATAGCAAACCAAGATTTGTCCAATAAGAGATATGTACTTCATTTCCTTTCAAAATATAATTTGTCAAATAAGTAAAGGCAGTAAACACATCCAAACTTTCTGCTTTTGCAAGCTGAATCGCATAGTCAAATTGATGTGCAACCAACATCATCACAAACATAAACACGACACTGATTGCAATCCCAACTTTGGATAACTTTTTACCTAACAATTCATATCCTTTGATTGTACAAACTCCCATGACAATCCCTGCAACAACAGCTACATATCCAAGTTGAGCAATCACCAAGGTAACAATTCCCCCTATCAAGCTTCCCAGAAATGCCCCTACTGTACCTGCTAAGATACTTTCTTTTTGATGATCATAAGCTTGATTGGCGATAGACAAATCCGAACTTAATTCCTGAAAGGCTTCTGGTGAAAGCAGTAAAAGATTTCCTCCGACTTGATAAAGATCTACTTGCCCTGCTTTTCCTGTCTGCTCGCAAACATTCGTCAGATTTCTTTCTTTCAAGAACGCGATAATATCTTGTAATCCCTGACGAATATGTTCACGTGTTTTTCCTTTAGTCATACCAGTTTTAATATAAAAAGTTGCTTTATATAAATTAACCTGATAAGTTTTCAAAGCCTTAGAAGATTTCGTCAATTCTTTAAATTCTTCCAAAGACGGTAATGCTTCACCATTTTTTACCGAACAACAAATACAATATTGATTTTTTTGATTCGTTTGTTCAATATAGAAAGTATAACCACCCTTTTGACCAAAAATAACAGATGAAGTCTCATCAAACTGCAACCCCAACTCATCCGCAAGTGCCTGCAAATCAAGTTTATTCATAGCCGGACTCCTTTATATATTCTTTATTTATTATAGCATACATTTGAATAAATAGACAAGAGGGAATTTTTCGTAAGAATATTAAAAGAGGTTAGGACAAAAATTCCCAACCTAAAAGCATACTATGTAATAAATCAACAACGCAGCGACTGATTGCTCAAAGTACTGCCTTGAGGTGCAGATAGAGCTTTCCAAGCGGTTCACCTTTCAAGCTCGGAAGAGCCACTTTGGGCGAAAACTTTGTTTTCTTTATCTGCCACCTCAATAATCTCTCAGACTATTGAGCAACCTTACGAAGGTAGGATTACGAACTAAATTTTCGTTTCATTAGTTCTGTTCCACCCTCTTCACTCTCTTCTCATTTTTCTACTCGAACGCCTCGGCAATCAACCTGAAGGTCAAAAACTTGTCCTTTAAATTGTTGCTCTTCTATTTTCTCTTTTATCATATTCGACTGGTCTTTTGGTGCTAGAACCATCACAGTAGGTCCTGCTCCTGATAGATAAGTCGCATACGCACCGTTTTTCTTTGCCAACATCTTGATTTTTGGAAATTCCTTAATCAAACCTTGGCGAAAATGCTCATGAAAACGGTCGGACTCAATAGCACGCCCCGCTGTTACCATATCGCCCTTCATTAAAGCGGCAATAGCCACATTCGCTACAGAGCTTGCAGTGACAGCTTCACGATAAGATAAACCTTTTGGAAGAACGCCACGGCTGTCTTTAGTACGCAATTCATAATTTGGAACATAGGCAATAAACCTTACTTCTGGAAACTCCGTCACCACAGTTGAAACTTTCTCGTTTAAATAACTAGAAATCGTCAAATTACCATAAATAGCAGGTGCCACATTATCTGGATGTCCCTCAATTTTCGTCGCAAAATTCAATTTTTCAGCATTTGACAACTGCAAATTTGCCAATTGATTTGCAAGTTCAATTCCTGCAACAATAACGGAACTAGAAGAACCCAGACCACGCGCTAAAGGAATATCACTTGTCATTTTTAAATGATGAGGTTGAATAGCTGGAGCAATTCTGCGCGCCACTTTAATCAATAAATTCCGTTCATTTGAAGGAATACGCCGCTCCAAATCATGCTCAATTAGCCAACGGTCGCTTTCTCCCAAAACTTCAATGGTTAGATATTTACTGACAGCTACACCAACCGAGTCAAATCCTGGACCAATATTCGCGCTCGTTGCAGGTACAATAATTTTCATTTTATTCTCCTAATACTTTGAAGGTGTTCAATAATTTAAAATCAGAAGTTGCCTGCAATTTTCGAGTGACATTTTCTAGCTGCGTTTTGTTGACAGCATGGGTAATAATCACAACACGTGCAGTATTTCCGTCTGTTCCTTGTTGCAGAATTTGCTTAAAGGAGACATTTTCAGCATTAAAAATTTTTGCTAAGCGTAAAACTTGTCCTTTCGCATCAGGTGCTAATATCGAAAAGTAATACGGGCTCTTACGATCTTCTGGTTTAGCCAGAACTAATTCACGCTGAAACTCATTAAAGGCTTTTCCAACAGTTCCTTCGTTAATCCGTCGAACAATCCGAATAATATCTGCAACAACACTTGTTGCAGTGGGTTTTTGTCCCGCACCTGGACCGTAATACATCGACTCACCAATACCGATAGAGTCTACAAAGATTGCATTCATCACGCCATTTACACTAGCAAGAGGATGAGATTTTGGTAAAAAGGTCGGTGTGACTTCTGCAGCGAGACCTGATTTTGTTTCTTCAATAGAACCAACTAATTTGACAACATAACCTAATTGCTGCGCAACCGCTACATCTTCTGGTGTAATATTGCGAATGCCTTGGTGGGCGACATCTTCAAATTTAACCGTCATTCCAAAGGCAAATTGACTTAAAATAACCATTTTATATGCAGCATCAATTCCGTCCACATCATTGGTTGGGTCACTTTCTGCAAATCCAAGTCGCTGTGCTTCAGCAAGTGCCGCCTCATAAGACCAACCTTCTTCTACCATTTTGGTCATCATGAAGTTGGACGTTCCATTGACCACACCGAGAATACGCGTAATTTTATCAGAAGCTAGGGAATTAACAAGCGTGCGTAAAATCGGAATTCCTCCCGCTACTGCCGCTTCATAGTAAAGAGCCACCTTATGTTTTGCAGCAATCTCAAGCAACTCAGCGCCATGAACTGCCAGCAAGTCTTTATTTGCAGTGACAACATGTTTACCTGCTTCTAACGCTTGAGTGATGAAAGTTTTTGCAGGTTCAATACGCCCCATCAATTCAACGACAATCGTTACTTCTTTATCATTCACAATTTCATCAATCGTCGTGACAAAATTAAAATGATTTCCTGCTGCTAACAAGCGTTCTTTTTCAGCATCACCTTTTACCAATACTTTCGCAATTTCAATTTCTGAATGAGCTGCTTGCACAATCTTTTCACTATTTTCTTTCAATAAAAATGGAACACCACTAGCAACTGTCCCAAAACCAAGTAAAGCAATTTTAATAGACATGACTACTCCTTGAGATTTTATGCTTTTTATTATAGCAAATAAACTTGTTTTTTTCTAGTAAGCAAACTTCAGGATTTTTATAAAAATAATAGAAATCTATTTTAAAAAATTGTGAACGGTTAGTCAGAAATATGGTAAAATATACATAGTGATTTAAAAGTAAAAGGAGTTCCACATAATGGGAAAACATTCTGGTAATCGTTCTGTACGAAATCGTATTCGTAAGAGGAGACAACGGCGTGCTATTATAAGCTTCATCTTATTGGTTGTTCTGGTGATTGCAGGAACATTTATGTGGAAACGCTCTGGAACAAATCTGGCTAATAACCATACAAGAACTGCCACTTCAAAAGTGAGCAAATCTTCTACTTCTCAAGCAACTACTAAAGAGACATCTGGATCTAGTGAAAAAGTAAGCAAAGTGAAATGGATAAAGCAAGATCAGCCTGTTAAATTCCCTATTTTGATGTACCATGCGATTCACAATATGGATCCTTCTGAAGCAGCAAATGCTGGTTTGATTGTCTCGCCTGAAACGTTTGAAAGTCATTTGAAAGCTCTAAAAGACGCTGGCTATTATACTCTCACGCCAAAGGAAGCCTATAAAGTTTTGACTGAAAATGTCCTTCCGAAAAATAAAAAAGTCGTTTGGTTGACCTTTGATGATAGTTTGAGAGATTTTTACACCAATGCTTTCCCACTTCTTCAAAAATACCAAATGCGGGCAACCAATAATGTCATTACTGGTTTTGTCGAAAATGGGCGCGAGGATATGCTGACGCTTGAGCAAATCAAGGAAATGAAGCAAAAGGGAATGTCTTTTGAAGATCATACCGTTAACCATCCGGATTTATCCCTTTCAAGTGCAGAAACACAAACGACAGAATTGCAAGCCTCTAAGCAGTATCTAGACAGCAACCTCTCCCAAAATACAACGACGGTTGCTTATCCTTCAGGACGTTATAGTGAAACAACGACACAAATTGCTGAAAGCCTCGGCTATAAAATGGGATTGACAACCAACAACGGACTAGCTTCTCTTAATGACGGACTTTTAACCCTCAACCGTGTTCGTGTCAATCCAACAACGACTGCACAAGACTTATTAAATGAAATTGCTACAAATTAAAGAATAGGACTTGGCTCAAAAATGAGCAAGTCCTATTCTTTTTTCTTTTGTGCTAATTTCTCACGTTCCAAGCGAAATTTTCGGTTCGGATTGAGTTTGTTAAAAAGTTTTTCGAGTTTTTCTTCATTCCAAACGTCAGCTGCAGAAACGAAATTGCCATTTTTATCACGAAAGGATATTGGTTTATCACCCATAAAATCGCTCCTTTTTAGTCTACAAATTCAAATTCAAATTTGCCGATACGAACCAAGTCACCATCTTTAGCACCACGCGACCGTAATGCTTCGTCTACCCCCATACCACGTAGTTGCCGTGCAAATTTCATGACAGCCTCCTCACGGTCAAAGTTTGTCATGGTAAAGAGTCTTTCCAACTTATCACCAGATAAAACCCAGACAGCGTCATCATCGCGTGAGATTTCAAATGCTGGAGTATCTTCATCAAAGCCATAGTAGGCTTCTTCTTCCATTTCGGACTCATCATAAAGCAGAAATTCAGGTGTTTTATCAAGCAATTCTGCAGTTGCATCCAAAAGCGTTGACAAGCCTTGTTTCGTCAAACTTGAAATTGGAAAAATCTGTGGCAGTTCATCAAATTCATCATAATTTGCTACTAATTTTTCTTTAAAGACTTTTAGATTCTCTGCACTTTCAGGCATGTCCATTTTATTAGCGACAATAATCTGTGGACGCTCCATTAAGCGAAGATTGTAGGATTCCAATTCCTTATTGATAGCAAGATAATCTTCGTAAGGATCACGTCCTTCACTAGCTGACATATCAATGACATGCAAGATGACACGAGTTCGCTCAATATGGCGAAGAAATTGTGTTCCAAGTCCTACACCTTGGCTGGCTCCTTCAATCAAGCCAGGCAGGTCTGCCACAGCAAAGGATTCACCGGACTGCGTCCGAACCATTCCAAGATTAGGTACAATAGTTGTGAAATGATAAGCGCCAATTTTCGGCTTAGCAGAAGTGATGACACTCAAAAGTGTGGATTTTCCAACAGACGGAAATCCAACCAAACCAACATCTGCCAAAATTTTCAGCTCCAACTGGAGTTCGCGTTCTTGACCCGGTTCACCATTTTCAGAAATTTCTGGTGCTGGATTTTTAGGCGTCGCAAAGCGAATATTGCCACGACCGCCACGACCGCCGTGAGCTACGACGAACTTTTGCCCATTTTCAATCAAGTCTGTCAGGATTTTCCCTGTTTCAGCATCACGAACGGTTGTCCCTTGTGGTACGTGAACAATCAAATCTTCTGCACCACGACCGTGCATTCCCTTGGTCATTCCCTTCTCACCAGACTGAGCCTTAAAATGACGATTGTAGCGAAAATCCATCAAAGTGCGAAGCCCTTCATCTACGACAAAAACAACATTGCCGCCACGACCACCGTCACCGCCCCAAGGTCCACCATTTGGGACATACTTTTCACGGCGGAAAGCTACCATGCCATCACCGCCATTGCCAGCCTTGACTTTTATCTTAGCTGTATCCAAAAACATACTCATATTTTTCTCTTCTCTCGTTTTTCACTCTAAAAAAACGCTCTTTCAAGCGTTTGAGGATTAGAAATTGCTCAAAGCACCAAGTGCACTTGCAAAGATTGCTCCAACCGTTACCAATAACATGATAACAACTACAATCAAAGTCAATTTTTCAAATCCTGTTTTTTTCCGTTGTCCATTATCACCAAAAGCCACGATATTACCTCTATGTATTTAATTTACTCTTCTAATTGTAACATGAAGAAGATAGTTTTTCAAATGATAGCTGAAATAAAAAGATTACAACTGAAAATCCCCACAAAGTAAAAATCCAACAGGCTTCCTGCTGGATTTCAATGTCAATCAGCGTAACCGTTTGGATGTGTCGAATGCCATTTCCAAGCTGTCTCGATAATCATCTCCGAAAATAGCAATTTTTTAATAGGTTATTTCACTAGACCAATCGATTCAATAAAACGCATAAAGGCAATGTGACCTTCTTTTGTTCGCTTGTAAACACCTGCATCTTCCAAGACACGTTTGAAAATCTGACCAACCGAAGCACGTACAATTGATTGAGCTGATTCTGCCGTTATATTTGAATGGCTAGCTTTTAACTGTTCAGCCCACACTTGATGATAAGGAGCCACTTCTTTTATTTGCCCCAAAAGAAATTCTTCAACTTCTTTTAACTCATTTTTCAAACGAGATGGGAGAATTGCCAAGCCCATGACCTCAATCAAGCCGATATTTTCTTTCTTGATGTGTTGAACATCTTTATGCGGATGATAAATACCATCTGGATATTCTTTTGACGTTTGATTGTCCCGAAGAACCAAATCTAACTCAAACTTACCATTTTTTTGACGTGCTATTGGAGTAATCGTATGATGTAGTTCACCATTTGACTCAGCTAAAATCTGAACAGTCGGATCGGAGTAACTGCGCCATTTCTGTAAAATTTTATCCGCCAAATCTACCAATGCGGATTTATCAGTTGATTGCAACCTTAAAACCGACATGGGCCAGTTGACAATACCAGCTTCTACATTTTCAAAACCTGCAAAGATGAAAGTTTTGTCCAGCTCTGCCTTTTCCATAGGAAAAGTATGTCGTCCACCTTGATAATGGTCGTGAGTGAGAATGGAGCCTCCTACGATAGGAAGATCCGCATTGGAGCCTGCAAAATAACCTGGAAAAGTCTCTACAATGTCCAAAAGACGTTCAAAAGTAGCACGACTGATAGCCATAGGAGTATGCTTGCTATCTAAAAAGATACAATGCTCATTAAAATATGCATAGGGCGAATACTGAAAGCCCCACTCTCGTCCGGCTAAGTCAAAGCGGATAATTCGATGATTCGCTCGCGCCGGATGATCTAGCCGTCCTTGATACCCCTCATTTTCAAAACAAAGCTGGCAAGCTGGATAGTGGCTCGTCTTGGCTTTCTTAGCTGCTGCAATTTCCTTGGGATCTTTTTCTGGTTTAGAAAGGTTGATTGTAATCTCCAAATCACCATATTCAGTCGGTGTTTGATAGGCAATATTCTTAGCAATAGCTTTGACCTTGATATAATCATTGCGCTTACTAAGCTCATAAAAATCAGCAATAGCTCGTTCAGGATCTTGTTCATAAGTTTGACAAAATTGCTGATTGAGCTGACTAGGTGCTGGCGTGACTAAATTCATCAACTCTGCCCCAAGAATATCCTGTTCTGCAAGAGTTGAGCCGATTTTTCCAACTGCTAAAGCAACTTCTAGTAAATCATCTTTGAGATCAATTAAGCTGGTTGCTGCTGTCTCTTGCTTTGCAGCTTCTTCTCCAACCAGACTCATGACGCGATTTGTCAAATAAATTCGGTCGATTTCTGTAAAAGAGCTATTTGCTATGACCTCTGTTACAAAGGCATTCAGTAAATTTCGTGCCATTGATTTTCCTTTCTTTTATAGAAAGGGCTGAAATCCTCGTCAGCCCTTATTACTATTATGTAAAACGCTCGCTTAATCCAACACACGGCTGCCACCAGCGATTTCAGCAATATAGAAGCTCGGTGCATAACCTACGACTTCTTCATATTTTTGCCCAACATTTTTTTGAAAAGCTTCCACTGCATCTTTGCGAACCAAAGCAATGGCACAACCGCCAAATCCTGCTCCTGTCATGCGAGCGCCCAGCACTCCTTCTTGCTCCCATGCAGTATGAACCAATGTATCCAATTCTAATCCTGTGACTTCATAATCATGTTCAAGTGAGACATGAGACGCATTCATTAAGCGACCGAATTTTTCCAGATTGCCAGCTTGCAAAGCAGCTTGAGCTTGAAGTGTCCGTTGATTTTCCAATACAGCGTGACGAGTACGTTTGAGTCGATTTTCATCTTGAATTAGGTAGTTGTATTCATCAAAATCCCACTCATTTAATTCACCCAAGGTTGCAATAGAGAGTTTTTGCTTTAATTCCCCGACTGCTTTTTCACACTCTGCACGGCGTTCATTGTATTTGGAGTCTGCTAGTTCACGACGCTTGTTTGTATTCATGATGACAACCACATTGTCTTTGAGATCAAGCGGTACCAAGTCGTATTCGAGCGTGTTCGTATCTAAGTAAATTGCCCGTTGATCCGCTCCCATACCAATGGCAAACTGATCCATGATACCAGAATTAACACCGATAAATTCATTCTCTGTTTGTTTACCAATTTTTACTAAATCTAAACGCTCTAATTTTAAATCAAATAGTCTCTCTGCAATTATTCCTGTTAGTAGCTCTAAAGAAGCCGATGAAGAGAGACCTGAACCATTTGGGATATTTCCAAAAACATAGACATCCATCCCTTTATCAATGACATGTCCTGCTTTTTGCAAGAAATGAAGCACCCCTTTTGGATAATTCGTCCAATTATGCTCTTTTTCAAAACGAAGATCTTCTATCGGCACCTCAATAATCCCTTTGTCTTCAAAATTTGCTGAGTAAAAACGAAGTAAATTATCGTCACGTTTGCGCGCTGCTCCGTAAGTTCCTAGTGAAATAGCCGCAGGAAAGACGTGACCACCATTGTAGTCTGTATGTTCACCAATCAGGTTAATGCGACCCGGTGAAAAAAATGTGTGATCTGCTTCTGCCCCAAAAGTTGTTGCAAAGTTTGAACGTAATTGTTGAATAGAAAGAGTCGTTGACATAAAAAGTCTCCTTTTTATTTGGTATTGTAACCGTTTTATTATCTTTATTATAAAACATCATTAGTAAAACTTCAAGTATTTTAGTAAAATTTTACCAAAATTTTATCAATCAAGTTGTAAAAAATAATACTCGTCAATCTTTCATACTAATTTTTAGGAAATTTACTAAATATTTTTGTATTTTACTAATTTTTAAGATATAATAGACATATTCTTTAAAGAAATTAGGAAACAATCATGGCAACGATTAAAGATATCGCAAAAAGTGCTGGTGTCTCTCCAGCAACTGTATCACGCGTTTTAAATCACGACCAATCCATGTCTGTGAGTGACGAGACTCGCCAAAAGATATTTGATATTGCAGAAGAATTAGAATATAAAAAAACAAAAAGAGGAAGCACGCGAAATTCCCAAAACCGCAGAATTGCGATCGTAGAATGGTACACAGAAGAGGAGGAACTAGACGACCTCTACTACTATGCCATTCGTCTTGGGGTAGAGAAAAAAGCCCAAGAGTTGGGTTATGATGTTATGCGCTTTTTCAATAATGAAACATTAAATCAGCTTGAGCAAATTGACGGCATCATCGCGATTGGAAAATTCAGCCCTCAAAAAATTAAAGAACTAGAACTCTATACAAAACACCTTGTTTTTATTGATAGCAATACACTTGCCTATGGACATAGCTGTGTGATGGCTGACTTTGAAAATTCTGTTATAGCTGTTCTTAATCACTTTTTAGAAAAGCAACACCAACAAATTGGACTGCTGATTGGTCAAGAACAAACTTCTGACAAAACCACTACTCTATCCGATCCACGCTTAGTAACCTTTAAAAATTTTCTAACTGAAAAACAACTTTATCAGGAAAAATACGTCAAAATAGGAAACTTTTCATCTGAATCAGGTTATTCCATGATGAAAGAATTGATTGAAAATTTAGGTGAACAACTTCCAACTGCATTTTTCATGGCAAGTGATGCCTTAGCTGTTGGCGCCCTTCGAGCGCTTCAAGAAGCTGACATCTCTGTACCAGTTCGTGTTAGTTTGATTGCTTTTAATGATACATCTATCGCCAAGTACGTCTATCCACCACTCAGCACGGTTACTGTCTTTACAGAAGAAATGGGGCGGCAAGGCTTGCAACTGCTGCACGAGGAATTTCAACATCCTGGCTCGACCATTCCACGTATGGTAACACTTGCCACCAAACTGACCCTTAGAAAGAGCAGCTTATAGAAATGAAAACATACGAAATTTTATTCGACATTTTAAGTCGAGAATCTGACTATATCAGCGGTGAAAAATTAGCACAGGAGTTAGGAATTTCACGCACTTCTATCTGGAAAGCTATTCAACATTTGGAAAAAGAAGGCGTTCACATTGAATCCGTTAAAAATAAAGGCTATAAGCTCCTTTCAGGTGATTTATTGATTGCTGAGAAAATAGAAGAAACTGCTCCTATTCAAGTTTCCTTCAATCCAAACTGCAAATCCACTCAACTTGATGCCAAAGCAGGAATTGAAGCTGGTAAGCCTGCCAATACGCTCTATCTTGCTGCTTCTCAATCAGCTGGTCGTGGACGCTTTAGCAGAAATTATTTTGCCCCAGATCAAGGCGGGATTTATATGTCTCTTCACTTGAAACCCAATCTTCCTTTTCAACAAATTCCCGCCTATACTATCTTGACTGCTGGAGCCATTTACAAGGCTATTAAAGACCTCACTTTAATGGAGATGGACATTAAATGGGTGAATGACGTTTATTACAAAGGCAAGAAAATAGCCGGCATTTTAACCGAAGCTATTACTTCTGTCGAGACGGGCTTAGTCACTGATGTGATTATTGGAGTGGGCATCAATTTCGCAATCTCTGATTTTCCGAAAGAGTTAAAAAATAAGGCTGCCTCTCTCTTCCACGAAAAGCAATCTATCACGCGCAATGAACTTATCGCTGAGATTTGGAAAGATTTCTATGAATGTGAGCCAGACGAGCTGATTTACCTTTACAAACAACATTCCCTTGTCTTAGGTCGGACGGTCACTTTTTGCCAAAATGACAAAGACTACAAAGGAATTGCCAAGGAAATATCAGATAGCGGTCAGCTATTGGTTCAATTAGATACTGGACAAGAAATGTGGCTAAATAGCGGTGAAGTTTCTTTAACAAGTTGGTAAATAAAAGAAGGAGATAAATTGAATAAACATCAACTTGTCTCTTTTTTTTCGGCACAAAATCAACGACCTTTGTGCTTTTCTTTGCGTTTTTGCTGTTTTAGTTGGAATTTTCTATTTTGCACATATTCTTTTTGAGCTTTCAATCTGGAACGTTTAGCTTGTTTATCTAACTCTTGTTGCAGTTTTAGTGCGTCTTGTGATTTCGTTGAGCGTTTTTCACGCTTCATTTCTTTTTTTGCTAATCGCTGCAAGCGTTTGGGATTTGCACAATGTCTTTTTTTCTTTAGTGCAACAGCCGGGCTAAATTGTAGTTGTGAAAACTTCTGATTAACAAATTCCAAAACCTCGTTCATTTGGGGCTCAACTCCAAATGTCACCCGACAAACGGACAAACCTTGAGCATTTTCTTGCTCAAATAGGCCATAATAAAAGCCATTTTCAAAGTATATGGTCAATTCTAATGAAACATGTTCCATACAGCATCCTCCTTAAATACATTACAAAGAAGGGACAACCAAGGAGGAGGGTTACTGATAGTCGTGACCTACTTCAATTGTCATTAGAAAAACAAATCTAGCCTGTCACGAATATGTTCGGACTACCAACCGAAACTGTGTTTTTATCTTTGCACTTTTATTTTACAGCAAGCAGAATATTTTTTCAAATTGAAAAGAAAAGGTTGAGGATTTTCGCCCCAACCTTTCTTGTTATTTTTTACGTTTGATATGTTTGTCAATTTCGTCCACTATTTTACCCATGACATAGCTCACCTGTAAATTGCGAATCACTAGAAGCGCCCAGAAAACGGCAAATAAATAGTGTCCTGACATCATTGCTTCGTTAAAAAAATACGTTTCAATTGCTGTGAAAAAAGCTGTTGTAAGAAATTGTTGTCTTGTCATGATTCTATTATAGCATGAAACAGCAGAAAAATCTAAATTCAGTCCTCTTGAACGGTAATTTTTTCCGCTAAGAAATCAAATCCTTCTGGAATGACCGTATTCTCTTTTTCTTCAGCTTGTGGTGCATTTTCTCCACGCGCTTTAGCCGAAAATTCAGCCCGAATCTCTGTCCAATCTGTCATAGAAACCGCCAAGATGTCTGGTGAAAATCCAGCAGCATTGCTTAATAAATTCCCAAACATGGTGTTGAGATTTTCCCGTTTCATGGTCTGTTCTGCATTAAAGCTTGACTCAAATGCAAGAATAGCGTGGTTTTCGTTAGCTGCGACGGGTTGTGAGCCGACTAAAAGTGCCTTATCTGCTCCGGCTAAACTTTCAATAATTTCTCCCCAAGCATTCTGCAACTTGGTTAAATTACTGCGAGCCAGGCTAGGATTTTCAACTGCTTCTTGCAGAATGGCATTCACTTTATGGCGGTCTACTCGATAACCCTTGCTTGTTTTGGCTGAGCGTGTTGCCTGTACTGGCTTACTAGGTGCGGAACTTGACTGCAAACTTGCCAATTGATTTTTAAGCTGGCTGATTTCTTCTTTGAGCGTTTCTATCTCGCCTGCTATATTGGAGGGTAATTCTGCTTTATCTTGCCCTTCTGCCAGTCGAATGGTCATCATTTCTGTATAAATCTTGGGTTGCAAGCTGTTCTTGATTTCCGCAAGGCTCTTCGTTGCAATCTCAATCAACTCAAACAATCTTTCTTGCGGAGTCTTGAGGTTTTCTAAAAAGCTTTCACTCGTATGCGTATTTTCTCCACCCGTTTTAACAATGAGCAAGTCTCTAAGATATTGCAGCAGGTCTGTGACAAAGCGAGCCATATTTTTGCCGCTGTCAAATATGACATCAAGATTTTTTAATGCTGCTGACGTATCATGAGCTAATACAGCTGCTACATAAGCGTCTAGCGCCCCTAGACTGATAGAACCCGTGATTTCTTCAGAAATAGCCGTTGTCAGCTGATTGTCTTGGGTTAGGCTGAGAGCTTGATCTAAGATAGATAGAGCGTCTCGCATACCGCCTTCTGATCGTCTTGCAATAATCTGCACCGCTTCATTTTCAAAGTCAATATTTTCTTGCTGCAAAATCCACTCAATGTGTTCTACAATATCTTTGGTTTTAATCGACTTGAACTCAAAGCGCTGAACACGCGAAAGAATGGTTGCTGGTATTTTATGCAGTTCTGTCGTTGCTAAAATAAAGACAACATTCTCTGTCGGCTCTTCCAAAGTCTTAAGAAGCGCATTAAAAGCGCCTGTTGAGAGCATGTGAACCTCATCAATGATATAAACCTTGTGCTTCGCTAGACTGGGAGCATAAGTAGATTTGTCACGAATATCTCGGATTTCATCCACACCATTATTAGAAGCCGCGTCAATCTCAATGACATCTTCTAGGCTTCCTTCGGTAATGGCTTGGCAAATATAACAGTCATTGCAAGGCTCTCCATCCTTTTGGTTGGGGCAATTCATTGCCTTAGCAAAAATCTTGGCTACGCTGGTCTTTCCTGTCCCTCTGGGACCTGAAAAGAGATAGGCATGACTGATTTTATCCTGTTCAACTGCCTGCCGCAAGGTTGTCGCCACAACCTCCTGCCCGACTAGCTGACCGAAGGTTTGGCTTCTGTATTTTCGATATAAAGCTTGATACATTAGGCTTTGTCTCCAAACATTTCAAAATTCCAACTTGTTTTCTCTAGTAAGAGAGCCACAAAATTTTCCAGATATTCTCGGTCAATCTCATCATAATCTGCCACCAGATGAGAATCCAAATCCAACACCCCTACTAGGCTGTCGTTTTTGACCATTGGTACTACAATCTCGCTGCGAGCTCTGCTATCACAGGAAATGTAATTGCCATGTTGGGTCACATCTTCTACAATCATCGTCTGCCGTTTGGCTGCTGCTTCACCGCAGACCCCTTTTCCTAAAGCAATGTGCACGCAGGAAACGCCCCCTTGAAAAGGACCTAACACCAACTCGTTTCCGTCATAAAGATAAAAGCCTGTAAAGACAGAATTTGGCAAAGCTTGGTTTAGCAGAGCAGAGCTGTTTGAGAGATTTGCCAAAGCGTTGCTTTCGCCCTCTAGTAATGCTTCAAGCTGCGCTAAAAGTAATTGATAATTTGAAATTTTTTCTGATTGATTCATACTTTCTATTATATCAAAAAAACAGCCTCGTGACTGTTTTTTCGCAAGTGGACAAATCATTCTTCTTATTTCCTTTTCCAATACATAGAAATATCATCCCAAAAGTTCTTTACTAGCTGCTGGTGATAGACTTTAGGAGCGGTTGAATGTTTTACTTTCTGCCAAAGAATAGCGGCAACTTTTAGTTTAGGCTGAAAAGAAGCATTGCTTGTGTCAGCGCAGAAATCTTTGACAAATTGATTCCACTGACAGCTAGAAGTATCATATTGAGCATAGCTTGATTGTCCTTGATAAATCGCTATCATATCTCGCAGTGTGAATTCAACATCTTTTTCTGCTTTTACCTTTCGCCAAGCTGCCGCCATGTCCGCTGTAAACTTGAATGAACTGCTACCCATCTGCTGAGCGAAAAACTCCCGAAATCGGGTATTAAAGGCAAAACCACAAGTAAGTAAGGGCGTGTCTAAAGTAAGCTCTACATCTTTCTCTTTCTTAGTCTTTAAACGGACTTTCTTTTGAGCAACATTCCCTGCAAAATATTGTTTGATTTGTGCTTCTAGCTCTTTTTTGACCCCTGAATGCTCCTTCCCCAATCGTTTGCAAATGTCTGCCAATTCTGCACGATACCAATAATATTGAGAAAACTCTTGATAAGTCTTTATCGTTGTAAAATCCGGTCTATCCCACATGATGTGTTTCCCTTCCCTCTTTTTCATAACCTATTATACCACCAATAAAGTCATTCCTCAAAAATGATAGATTTGTTAGTTTATAAAAAGTCGTTCGAGGGTCGGACGAAGTGAATCAATTTTGGTTGAGACAAGCCGACCCTCGGACAGGATAAATTAGTTTTGGTTTGTTCTATTCGCTCGGCGGACAGAATGAATTCCTTTTGGTTTGGCTTGTCTGCTCGGCGGACGGAGTGAATCTCTTTTAGTTTATCTTATCCGCCCGGCGGACAAAGTGAAATCCTTTTGGTTTGGCTTATCCGCCCGGCGGACAAAGTGAAATCCTTTTGGTTTGGCTTATCCGCCCGGCGGACGGAGTGAATCTCTTTTAGTTTATCTTATCCGTCTGGCGGACAAGATAAACTTCCCTTTATAAACATAGAATAACAAAAGAGCTGGAAAGTCAATTTCCAACTCTTGAGGGGTGCATTATTAAGAAACCAATTCTCCTGTGAGTACATTGATAGACTTGACAGTTCCTGTCAAATCAGTATAGCTGACCGTCTTGTTTGCAGGATGATAGGTAAACTTTTCTAAGCTCAAACCATATTTAAAAGCAATTTTAATCATTTTTGCTCGGAAATCTTGCAGAGACAATCCATAGCTTGCTGCGCGTGCCTTTTCAGCTTCTTCTTCAGCATTAACTGTTGGTTTTTCAGTCCCTTCTGAATTTTCCTTTTCATCATCTACCTCTTTACTTGCAGAGTCGTCTTTCTTATCCTCTGGCTCTTCATTTGGTGCATAATTCTTGCCATCATCTGATTGGTTTTGCTTACCATGATTGCTGTCATTACCAAAGCCATCATCAGAGTGAGGACGATCGTTTGGATTTTGCACATAATATTTCACCGTAGCAAGGAAATCTTCCAAGCTATAACCCTCTGGCGCGTTGTAAAGGCCTTCGTCAAACCAAGAGAGAGAAATATTGTGATAGTGATCATGGTGCGGAATAATCAATTGCCCATTCTTGTAATCCACAACATAAGCTGTATGATATGGCATTGCCTCAACCGGCACTTTTTTAGCTGGTGTCACGCGTTCATAGATTAATTGCGCACTTTCTTTTTGAGGTTGCTTTGGATCAGTTTTAGGCTTGTCTTCTTTCTTTTCATTCGGCGCTTTGGTTTTCAGATATTCTTCTGTCGCCTTACGCTCAGATTCTGACAAATCTTTCTTAGGAATATAATGGCTGTGTGTCATGTGTGGCGCAGTGTAGCCATCTCCCTGCTCCTCTGTCACATCATGCGGATCAAAGATATAACCGTCTGATGTCGCATAACGACCTGCAGCTTTAGCTAGCGCAACTTCATCAGCCGTATAAGCAATTTGCGAATTTGCTTTGCCTGCGCGGTCAGGGTGCTGTACCTCACTTGACAATTTCAAAACCTTATCCAATAAGGCAAGCTTATCCACATTCGGATTGGCAGCCTGTTGCATGAGGTCTTCAACCATTGCCAGTTGTGCTTTATCCCCTTTGCTTTCAAGCGTTTGACGAATTGGTGTTAAGACTTTCTTGAAAGCAGCAACGATTTCAGCATTTTTCTTTGTCAGTCCCGCTTGTGTTTCCGGATCAACCGCCTTGACGATTTCAGACAACAAATCTTTCACTTTTTGAAGCACTGTTGCTTTTTCTTCTGTTCCAAGAGTGAAGCCAGATTTGATACCAGCGAGTTGCTCTTCAAAGTTTGCCTTTTGACTAACATTTGTCACCTTACTCATCAAACTTTCAGCCTTATTGATAAAGGTTTGAATCTGTTCATCCGTCACTTCTGTCTCAGATGGTTCTTCTTTTGGCTTTTCAGGCTCTTTGCTTGGCTCAGTTTGCTTGCCATCATTAGGTTTGTTTGGCTGTGTTTGATCCTTGCCCGTATCTTGGTTCGGTTTACTTGGGTTTGTCTGTTGATTACTTTGACCAGCTAGCTTTTTCGCTTCTGAATAGTCCGTACCAGGAACAATCATCCGCGAAATTTTTTCTTCTAGTGGCGACATTTGACTATAGTAAATGAAATGATAATGATTACCATGTGGCACTGCCACCCCACTAGAAGATTTTTTAGTAATCTGTGCCGGGTCAAATACCAAACCATCAGATTCCACATGACGTTGGTTTAACGGCATCAAGTACAGTTGTTTTAACAGATTGATGATTTCTTGATGAGCAGATGGAGTATTCTGATGACTTGGTTGTGATGGCTGCGCATGATGATTATTGCCCTGATGGGTCTGTGTTCCCGGCGTTGATGGTTGGTAATGGATAGAAGGTAGTGTAGTTCCGCCATTTGATGGTCTTGATGGCGTTGGACTTGGACTCGGAGTTGATGTCGTACCGCCAGATTTGTGTTTGTTGTCCCAATAGTTTTGAGCCGCCGCCAATTCACTAGGCGACAAATCGCTCTTTGGAATGTAGTGGAAATGATTGCCATGCGGAACGATAAAAGCATCACCTGTATCCTCAATGACATCAGTTGGATTGAAGACATAGCCATCGTCTGTCGTATAACGACCTTGCGCACGAGCTTCTTTGACAGCTGTTGTTACAGTACTACTTTTCGATCCTTTATGCCCTTTGCTGCTATATTCTGCCCTTTGACGAGCGATTTCTTCTTTTGTCCGAACATTGCTTGTATGATTCGGATCTTTCAGATAAAGATAATACTTGCCATTCACCTTAATAATGTAGCCGTCTTTTACTTCGTTGACAATATCAGACTGCTGCAAAGTGTAGTTTGGATCGCGCATGATCAGTTCTTCACTGATAATCGCATCGTAAGGAACTTTCCCATTGTAATAATGATAATGATCTCCATGGGAAGTCACATAACCTTGATCCGTAATCTTCACAACAATTTGTTCTGCGTTGATTCCTTCTTTCGCACTCACTTCATCAGGAGTCAAATTCTCAGCCTTTTTGGCTTTCGCTTTCGACTTGCTATCAACATAAGCTACACGATTGTCTGCTTTGCTAGAAACACTTTGATAACGTCCTAGCTCATACGCACAAATGCTCAATGCAAGAACTGCAATAGATCCAACAATATATTTTTTCTTCATTTTTCTCCTCATTTTTTCAATTCTTTTGCCAATGTCGCTAGATTGGCTTCTAGATTTTCAAGATAAGTATTATTATTTTGCGGATCAGCTTCCAAAGGATTTAATTGTTTTAGTTTAACGCCCGTAGATTTGACCAAGGTTTTCGCAACTTTTGATGAAGCATTGCTTTCCACAAAAATGGTTTTAACTTTATAAGTTTTGACAAATTCTTCAATTTCTGTCAATTGACGTGGACTTGGTTCTTGTTCTGGTGAAATGCCTGCGATGCCTAATTGCCTCAATCCAAATCGCTTCGCCAAATAAGAAAAGGCAGTATGCTGAGTCACAAATGTTTTTTGCCTTGCAGCTTTGAAAATCGGTTGATATTTTTTAGTCAATTCTTTTGCCTTACCTGCCAGCTCTTTCGCATTTTTTTGATAGGTTTCTTTATTTTTACTATCAATCTTCGAAAGTTTATCAGCGATAATCTGTGCTTCTTCTGCCACTTTTTCTGGGTCTAACCAAGTATGCGGATCGTAAAGAGTCTTTTCATCCACTCCCTCACCAGCTGCTACATCTTCTAATCCCGGCACACGCTCCAGCTTCATCCCTTCTGAAGCTTCAAGTACCTTCACTTTAGATTTTTTCAAACTCGGATCTAAACTTCCAGCCCAAGATTCTAACGTATGAGAATGATAAACAAAGACATCTGCATCATAGATAGCTGCTACATCGTTGGCTGATGGTTCAAAGGAATGAATACCGCTACTGGATTGAATCATCCGAACATCGTTTAAATCGCCTGATACTTCTTTGACCATGGCATAAATCGGGTAAAAACTTGTTACAATTTTCATTCCCTTACTCTGCTTTTTGCTACCTGCACCGCACGCCGTCAGCAGCAAAACCAGTCCCGCCACAAAAATAGAAAATAAATATTTCCTTAATTTCATATATCACTCCTTAACTAGTGTTTAACCAGTTTATTAACTGGTTAATATGATACCATGATAGAAATTAGCTGTCAAGAATTTTTTATCTGTTTTTTTAACAATAATAAAAAAGCTTTCTAAATAACATTAGAAAACTTTTACTCTTACCAATCGCTTTTTTCTTTACGAATCTCTTCCAGCATTTCAGCTTCTTCTGCTGTGAACTCATATTTTTCTAGCAAATCTGGACGACGCTCGTAAGTCTTTTTCAGACTCTCATACAGACGCCATTTTCGGATATTTTCATGATGACCACTCATCAAAATATCTGGCACAACCATTCCACGAAAATCATACGGGCGAGTATATTGAGGATATTCTAAAAGCCCTGATGAAAAACTATCATCAGTATGACTGGCTTCCTTACCAAGAACTTCAGGAATCAGCCGTACCGTCGCATCGATCATCGTCATGGCAGCCAATTCTCCACCGGTCAAAACATAGTCTCCAAGCGAGATTTCGTCTGTCACCAAACTTTTAATCCGCTCATCATAACCTTCATAATGTCCACAAATAAAAATCAATTCTTCTTCTTGGGAAAGCTCTTCCGCATAGGCTTGATCAAACATTCGACCAGCGGGATCTAACAAAATAACCCGTGGCTGTTTTTTCTCAATCACATCATAAGCATCAAAAATCGGTTGCGCTCTGAGCAACATTCCTTGACCGCCTCCATAAGGCTCATCATCAACATGTCGTGATTTCTCTGCATTTTCCCGAAAGTTATGATAGTGAATCTCCAGCAACCCTTTTTCACGCGCCTTGCCAACTATTGAATGTTCCAGCGGGGCAAACATCTCCGGAAATAATGTTAAAATATCAATCTTCATCATCCAGTCCTTCCGGAATTTCCACATCTACTCGACTATTTTCAAGATCAATATTCAATACAACAGGCGGAATATAAGGCAACAGTAAATCACGCTTGCCTTTGCGCTTTACCACCCAGACATCATTGGCACCGGGCTGCAAAATTTCTTTAATTGTTCCAATCAAAATACCCCGTTCATAAACATTCAAACCGATGATTTCATGATAGTAAAATTCGCCCTCATCTAAATCCGATAAGTCTTCTTCAGCCACTTTCAAAGTAAAATCACGATATTTCTCAATGTCATTGATATGGTACATTCCTTTGAATTTGATAATATCAAAATTTTTCATCTTACGATGACTAGCAATTTCCACATTCATGACAAAATTATCTTTCTTATCAAAAAGGCCCAACATACTTCCTTTTTTAAAACGATCCTCTGCAAAATCCGTCACGGACATAACACGCATTTCACCTTGCAAACCTTGCGTATTTACAATTTTTCCAACATTATAATAGTTCATTTTCTCTCCAAATACTAGCATTATCCTATTTATTCTATCATGAATAAAAGGAATTCTCAAGAAAACAAAGACCCACCCACGCCATGATGTGATATACTCCCTTATAGTGGACAATGAAAAAAACAAAAATTCACTAAAACTATAAGGGGAGTTTTCCTATACTTTCTATAAATTAGCTCAAGCGTATTATATATAGCTTGGAGCTTCTATCACAAAAAAAGAGCTATCAAAAATAGCTCAATATTTTCCTAAGTCTAAAATTTGATTATATCTACTTTCATCCTCAATATGGTGAGCAATTTCTAGCATCATAACAGGTAGAGAAAACAGTAGATCACGCACCATCTTGCTGTTTTCCTCGTCCAAGGCAGCAGTTACCTCATCTACTAGTAAAACATCCTTTTTACGCAGAAGAAATCTTGCCAGTTCAATCCGAACCCTCTGACCACCCGAAATATTGTCACCATTGTTACTGACAACAAAGTCCAACCCTTCTGTTAATTCATTGTCGAGCTTGACTTGTTTTAAAACAAACCACAAATCTTCATCAGAAAAGACTTGTCCCAAAGTCAAATTATATCGAACCGTGTCATTAAAAAGGAATGGATGCTGGCTAATGATACCAACACTAGATACAAAATGAGATGTATATTTATTAGTTGTTGTCACACCAGTAATCTGACCTTCATCAGCCTGCTCCTCACCAATAATTATCCGAAACAAGGTCGATTTCCCACAGCCACTCGGTCCCTTGATTAAAACTTTCTGACCATTTTGGATGTCCAAATTCAGATGGGTAAAAAGCTGTCTGCTACCATAAGATTTACTTAAATTTTGGATGTGCAGGGCACGAAGTTCTTGCATATCATCTTTCGCCAGTTGTTTATCATCTTTACTGTCTAATACTCCATAAATCTTGTCCGCAGTCGTTTTTGCCCCTTGGATATCTACTGTATCATACATGATTGTCTGGATAGGACTCACCAACTGACCAGCTGCGATATACATGGCGACAAGACTAGCGACAGATACCCTATGACCATTCATGGAAAAGAAGAAACCTAACACAAGCGGTAAAACCTGACTCAGAAATACCATAAAGCCATTACAAAAGAAGACGATATTATGGGTGAAGCAAAATTTTTGGATAGCTCGTTGATATTTCCAATTCACATTCCATAATTTTTGTCTATTTTCCAGAATCGCTTGATTCATGAGCAGAGTCTGCGCCCCTCGGATGCTGTCAGATACCTGATTATGAACCTCCACTCTGCCTTGAGCCATATCGTCACCAGTATGTTTGAGCCTTTTGTTCATTAAATATTGAGGAATAGGGCGTAAGATAGTAAAGAAGACAAAAATACTCCCCAGTAACAGATTTTGCGTAATAATATAAATTGCTGTTAGTAAAGCAACAAATCCCCAGCAAATTATGTTAATGTACTTTTCTAAATAATTATCCCCCAAATACTCCATATCCTGTGTGAGCATGGTGATTTTTTCATCTTCACTATAATCCTTATTTGTCATTAACTTACCAAATAAATCTGCTCTCATATTCATCTGAATCTCACGTCGAAATACGTTATGCGTGTGATTGCAAAAGAGCATCAAGCTATACAAGACAAAGTAGACTGTAAAACCAAAAAGAGCAAATTGCACTATCTTAAAATAGGTTAGTTCTCCTTGGTTTAAGGACAAAGCTCGAGATACTACTAAAGGTTGAGCAAGAGCCAATCCTCCATTTGCCAGTGCCCCGATGACAGTATAAAATTTCGTTTTCTTATCCAGATAGTGAAAAATTTTATTCATAATGTCCTCCTGGAAAAATAGAAAGGCTAGCACTCCTCTCCATATTACCGTTTCTAATCTACTAACTGCAAATATTACAGGTATTGGTTACAGTTTCTGATCTCTTAGGAAGTTCTTTGTTTTTCTTTAAATGCATTATACATCTATTAAAATAATGATTCAAGTAAAACTCAGAAATCCATTTTGTGTCAGGTCTGCTGTATAAAGTTCAGGTTCTGTAAAGAGAAGATAGAATCCATAAACCTCTGTAAAAAGAATAGCACAAGCCAGTCCTATAAAAAACACACCACTGTCTAGGATTAAGAGTTTCCAGAGAATCAAGGCAATCATGCCCACCACCATGAGGATAAGAGGAAGAATCAGAAAATCTGTCATAACCCTCCTACCACTCTACCATGCGACGATAAAAGACTGCGTCCTTGGAATCAAACTCTTCTAATTTTTGAACCAATTCCAGATAATCTTCTTTTTCAGGGTCTTCAAAGTCCACTCCATGTTGCTCTTGGAGGGCGATTTCTAGTTGACTAGTGATTTCTCTCTTCGAGAAGAGTCCCCCAGTCGCTTCTTCGTAATGTTCTTTGAGTTCCTAATAAGTTTAGTATCCCCATTTGTCGGACTAGATAGGAAATCACGATGTAACATGACAATTGTATTTCCTTCTGCATGCTTCCTCCTTAAATACAAAAAAGTGAGAATTATGAAAACAGTTCTCACTTGAGATAAATAATTCTTTAAAAAAACAAAAATCCCTGCCAAACAAATTTTGACAGGGATTTTTAGCAGGGAATCAAATGATTTAACCTGTTTTTTTCATTCGCTTATCGCAATCAAAGACTGGTAAATCGGGATTCCACTCTCAAATTGCTATGTGCTTCTTATTTAAGAGTAACTGAAGCTCCAGCTTCTTCCAATTTAGTTTTGATTTCTTCAGCTTCTGCAGTTGCAACACCTTCTTTAACAACAGTTGGTGCTCCGTCAACAAGTTCTTTAGCTTCTTTAAGACCAAGACCTGTGATTTCACGAACAGCTTTGATAACGCCGACTTTCTTGTCGCCTGCTGCAGTCAATTCAACGTCAAATGAATCTTTTGCAGCGGCAGCTTCACCAGCGCCAGCAGCAGCTACAGCTACAGGAGCAGCTGCAGTTACACCAAATTCTTCTTCGATAGCTTTTACAAGGTCGTTCAATTCAAGGATTGAAGCTTCTTTAATTTCAGCAATAATATTTTCAATGTTCAATGCCATTGTTATTTCCTCCAAATATGTTTTCGTTATTTATTATTAATTTGTAGCATAGGCTACGCGCAACTTAAAATTAAGCTGCTTCTTCTTTGTTGTCTGCAACCGCTTTGACTGCAAGAGCAACATTGCGAACTGGTGCTTGAAGCACAGATAGTAGCATAGATAGAAGTCCTTCGCGATTTGGAAGAGTTGCAAGAGCAACGATTTCTTCTTTAGATGCAACAGCACCTTCAATAGCTCCACCTTTAATTTCAAGTGCATCAGCTTCTTTAGTAAAATCATTGATGATTTTTGCTGGTGCTACAACATCTTCATTTGAAAATGCAACAGCAGATGGTCCAACAAATGCATCAGCAAGACCTTCAAGTCCAGCTTTTTCAGCTGCACGGCGTAAAATTGAGTTTTTAATAACTTTATACTCAACTTCGCTTCCACGAAGATTACGACGAAGAACTGTGTCTTGTTCAACTGTAAGACCACGAGCATCCACAACAACGATACTTGCAGCTGCTTTCATTTTTTCAGCAACTACATCAACTAGTTCCGCTTTTTTAGCAATACTTGCTTCACTCATTTAGTGTTTCACCTCCGTAATTATTTTGCTTGGGAAATTTTTCCAAAAGAAAAACGCGCCCAAACCTAGACACGAAAGTACAATACGTTTCTTTTACATGATCCGTTTTGTCCTCGGTAGGATCTTTATGAGTCAAGCTCCCCTACTGTCTTAGGCAGTTTTTTCAAACCAATGATTATTGTAACATAAGAAAAAAAAGATTGCAAGAGTTTTTAATAATTTTTATAATTAGAACGAAAATCTATTCTTTTTAGTTAGCAGATTTATTAAATTATTGGAAAAATAAAAAAGCAGACCATAAAGATCTGCTCTAACTATCTTATATTTATTATGCTTTTACAATTGGAATCCAAAGTTCCATTTTGTAGTCTTTGCTATCCATATCCCCTTCATAATAATATTCAAAGTCAGGTTTTCCTGAATGAACATAACCATGTTCTGGAAAAAATACTTCCATTGCATATTTCCAACCATTATGAATACATTCCGGAACACTTCCTGTTAACTCTACAATGGCATATTCTGCTTCTTCAACTTTCAAAACATCTAAGCCCATACTTTTTGCTTTATCTACATCTGTAACGATATACCCTGCTATGTAATTAATAGTACTTGGTTGTTCTACATTGTAACAAACACCGACACTTTGACCTTCTCCCAATCTTGCTAATTCATCATGACGATATTCTCCATATAGTTTATTCCAAACACTCGGACATAATGATGAATTGATATTTTGTTCATTCCTACCTGCAACTGTAAATGAATTTTTCTTTTGAATTGTGATGTTCATACTTCTTCCTCCTCTTACACTTAGTGCTAGCTGCACTCGTGAAACTATTTTGAATGGTTTTCCATTTCTTACCTCTGAAGGTGTAAATCCATGAAATTTTTTGAATGCAGTCCCAAATGAATCAGATGATTCATATCCATACTTCATCGCTATATCAATAACTTTAATATTGGTATCTCTCAGTAAAACAGCCGCTTCTGTCAACCTTCGACTTCTAATATACTCTGACAATGTTGTATCTGTTAATATAGAAAAGAGTCTGCTAAACATAGGATAAGAATAAGTGGATAAATGGGTAATTTTATCTTCATCTATTTCGCTATCCAGCACACTTTCAATGTAGTTAATTGTTTCATTAAAAAATTGAATTATCTGCATATTTTACCTCTATTCATTTTTCTATCCTATGTAAAGATACCAAAATCTCTAACTTCTTTACCTTTAGTACAATAATCTTTCAGAGTTTTATCCCTTGATACATTGAAGGCACAAATCCCTAAACTGTACATCCAATTGGGCAATCTCCATCAGGGTATCTGCTAAAGAATTATAGGCTTCCTGCCTGCTGTCCAGATAGGCTTGGCTAAAAAGCATAGCAATTTTTTCCTTCAAGTCTGCTTTTACAGGATCATAATCTTTCAAAAATTGACTCAAGTAAAGACTTCTAACGGCTGCCAAACGAAATGAAAAAAATTGATGGAGTTGTTTTTGTTCCGCATTTAAGCCGTTTGCTCGAATAGTTTTAGCATAGTCCTCAATTATACCAACCTCACCATTTTCATATCGTTGTTTCATGATAATAGAGACACTGTGATAAATCTCCTGACTTGTTGGAAGCTTATTTCTTTGCAAATTTCCCCACATGGAATAAGCTCCTCTTTTATAGTCAATCGCTTCTGCTTTCCACGCTTTACAAAAATCACGAAAATCCATTTTCACACAAGGATAGCCTGCCGGATCATGGAAATAAATCCAATGCTCATCCATGTCATAAACTGAAACAAAATGATCCACACCTCGTAGATGGCTATGATTGAGATTATAAGTCAGATATCCCATATCCAAAGGACCTACAATAACAGATCCATGGTCTAGATATGTCTTGAGTTTTTCTTTTAGTTCTATCACATTGACTGGCTCTGAAGAATCACAGAAAAACTCCTCATAGTCAAATCCAAGAATTTGTAAACAATGACTAATGGACTCATCTGGCATGCCATTATCAAAGAAAACCAAAGGATGTCTGTCGTCTTTTTTCACAAGGGTAGCTCCATTACCCATGACCATGATCGCTTCTAGGTAGTCCGAGCGAAAATCATAGCCCGCAGCCTGTAAGGCCATAGCCGTCGAATGAGAATAACAAATCGGAATATCACCAAAGTATAAATTCATCTTCCTACCTCCTTGCCTATAGTATAAACGATAGGAAAATTTATCCCCCATCAAATTTGTACGGAATTTATAGGTTTGCGCAGAAGAAAGAAATTTCACATGTTTTATTGTAAATCAAAAAAGCTATTAAAAAATGAAACTATTGTCTAAAAACATCAAAGGCTAAGCTTTTACTGCACTAATTTTACAATTTTTTCTAACTATTAACAATCGTAACATAAGAAAAAAATTACAAGACTTTTTGATCATTTTTTATAATTGGAGTGAAAAGCTATCCCTTTTGATTCGTAGATTTATTAAATTGTCGGAAAAAGAGAAAATGGTAAGAACTAATACGAAAAGACGATAGAATGTTTCATTCTACCGTCTAATGTGTTTTTATTCCTTGTTCAGTTCGACACTGGTTTTTTAATCTTCCCAAAATCAACGGTAATCTATTAAAGTCTTTTCTTTTAGAATGACAGGTATGTTAAAAGCTATGATTTCCGCTAGTACAGTAGCAAGCGCATCGTATACGTCAAATACTACACTAGTATTACCCAATGGTAATAACTCATTAATAAAAGACATCAGTACAACCACTATACATATATACATAAGTGTCTTTTTAGAAAATTCAATAGTTGAGACTTTATTTACACTGAATGTTGGACTAAAAGGTTGTTTTAGCATAGCTGTTCCAATCCATGCTCCTCCAAAACTAGGGTGTGACATAAAATATAGGAACAACTGAATTAATTGAATAATATTTTCTTAAAAATATTGTGAGTAGCCAAATTAATAATCCTAAAATCGCCATAATTTCAATGGAACTGATTCTCAATTTTCTTTTCTTCATATGCTCCAACTTCTCATCAACTTTCAATTTATCCATTTCTATTATACTAAATATCCCACTCTTATCTTATCATAACAGAAAATATGACAATCTAGTAATATCAGTCTTTCCATTCAGTTTAGTTTTGTCTTTTCAAACATTTCTTCTTGCAGATTTAAATGCTAAAGTCCTACGTAATAAAAAATTCACTAGTTCATCGTAAATGTTCCCAACATTTTACAAACCTAAAATGCTTCCTTCAATCTTCAAAAAATGAAAGAATAACGGCTTTTTCTTGCTCTGTACAAGCAACCAATGGGAGGCGGAGTGGTCCGACTTCAAACCCTTGAGAATTTAGCACAGCTTTAAGTGGTGCTGGGCTTGTCACAGAAAAGAGAGCTTCTATTTTTGGTAACAGCTGACGTTGAATCTGAGCAGCTTTTTTCAGCTTACCCTCATCTAAAGCAGCAAACATTTCATAAAAGTCATCTCCATTAGTATGAGCCGCAACAGATATAACCCCCTGTGCTCCGATTGCCTTTGCATGAAAAGCTTGTCCGTCTTCCCCAGTATAAATTAGAAAGTCCTGTGGAGCGTTTTCAACCAAATGGGTAAGAGCATCTATGCCTGTACAATCTTTGATTGCAATAATATTTGGCAATTGTGCTAAGCGCAAGGAAGTTTCTACTGTCAAACCAGCAACCGTTCGGCTAGGAACATTATAAACGATGACTGGCAGATTTGAAGCTTCCGCAATCGCTTTATAATGCTGATATAGACCTTCTTGAGTCGGTTTATTGTAATAAGGAGTCACTGCAAGTCCGGCAGCAAAACCACCAAATTTGTCAACTTCACGCGCGAATTCAATTGAATCTCGAGTATCATTCGTACCAATTCCGGCTATCAACGGAACTCGCCCTTTTACAATCTTTTGAACCTCTGCAAATAATTCTAGCTCCTCTTCATGCGTCAGAGTTGGGCTTTCACCTGTCGTTCCTGCGATAATCAGTCCTTCTGTATGATGCGCTAGAAGGTGCTCAATCAGCTTAGGAAGAGCTTCAAAGTTAATGCTACCGTCCTCTTTAAACGGTGTTACAAGTGCTGTTATAATTCTTGCTTTTTTTAAATCTTCTATAGACATAAATCTCGTCCTCCTAGCTTGCAAAATACAACTATACAAATATTATCTCACATTTTACTTCAATTCGAAAATGACCTCTGCTGTTGGATGCACCAAGCCACGTTCATGCAAGGTCTCAGCAATTTGAACAGAATTCCAAGCCGCACCTTTGAGCAGGTTGTCTGAAACCACCCACATATGAATCCCTTTTTCAGCATCCAAATCTTTGCGAATACGACCAACAAATGTTTCTTTTTTGCCGACAGCATTGACAGCTTGAGGGTAGATTTGATGAGCAACATCATCCTCTAATACTGCTCCAGGAAAATTGGCAATAGCTGCTTTGACCTCTGCGATGGGTGCTACTTCTTTTGTCTCGATGTAGACAGACTCTGAGTGCGCTGAAAGAACAGGGATACGAACACAAGTAGCAGAAATCGCAATCGTGTCATCTTCCATGATCTTCTTGGTTTCATTGGTCATCTTCATCTCTTCGTAGGTGTAGTCATTGTCCGTAAAGACATCAATTTGAGGAAGAGCATTAAAAGCAATCGGATAGTGTTTCTTGTCACCGCCGGAAGGCAAAATCTCAGCCTTAACATCACGCGGATTGACACCGTCATTTAAGACCCCACGCAGTTCACGCTGAGTTTCAAGAATAGCTCCCATACCAGCTCCAGACACGGCCTGATAGGTCGATACGATGATGCGCTCTAAGCCCCATTTCTGACGAACAGGCTCCAGCGCCACCATCATCTGGATAGTTGAACAGTTTGGGCAGGCAATAATTCCGTTATGAGCATCAAGTGCATGTGCATTGACCTCTGGTACAACCAAAGGAACATCAGGATTTTGTCGAAAATAAGAGGTGTTATCCACTACAACTGCACCTGCTTTTACAGCATAAGGTGCATATTTGGCAGATGTTGAGCCACCTGCTGAAAAGAGAGCGATATCTACACCTTCAAAGGCAGTTTCCGTTGTTTCTTCAATTGTGATGTCTTGGTCCTTAAATTTCAAAACTTTCCCCGCTGAACGAGCTGAAGCCAAGTAGCGTACTTTCTCAATCGGAAGAGTTGATTCTTCCAGCATTTTAATCATTTGAGCTCCAACGGCACCTGTAGCACCTACCACAGCAACTGTGTATCCCATAACATACCTCTCTGAATTTTCAAAAAATTTGTGTATTGCTGGTATTATACTACTTTTCTAAAGAATTGAAAAGACTTATAAGAAAAAAATCCCCACTAAAAAGTAGGGATTGAGGGCACTTACGTGTGATGAGCAGGTTCACACAACTCATCAAGGTCCGCTCCTGCGTATATGACCTCCCATGCTCAATATGTGGTTTGCGCCACCTATCGACTCATCGCATATCTAGCATTCTACTATAGAGAATCCTAAAAGTCAAACTATTTTTTATGAGAGATTTTCTAGCTTATCCATATTTGAAATTGGTGCCTTAAAAGAGTAAAATAGTCTTTAGGAGGATAAAGTTATGGATACTACGAAACAGCCTGTCCCCATGCCTCAAGATAGGCGAACAATGGCTCTCTTGCTCGGAGCTGTGGGTGGTTGCCTAGACGTTTTTTCGCATATACAATTTAGTACACTAATCGCCACTCAGACAGGGAATATTATTTTAATTGTAGCCAATTGGGATGGGCCGACCGTAAAGACTGCTTACCGTATTCTTTCGCTTATCTTCTTTACCTGTGGCTTTGTCCTCGGTATTCTACTTAAGGAACGGGCGCAAAGCTCACACTGGCGTACTTGGGGAGTCTTACCGTTAACTCTCACGACTTTCCTCTTTCCTTTCTTTCATTCTCATTATTTTATCTGGGTGATATTGCTTGCAACCTCTACCGGAATGGTCATGCTAACTTATACAGGCTCAAAAATTGAGTCTTATCCCTACATGATTATGATGACTTCAGGAAACTATCGGAGAATGGTCACTGCTTGGTATGAGTATATTCGTTTTAAAGACCGCAGACATATTATTAGAAGGCAAGCGGCTAATTACTCTATGATTGTCGCTAGTTTCATCGGCGGTGCTATTTTTACTGGATTTCTCACACGTTTCATTCATCAATATGCTATCTGGACAGTCACTACTATTTTGACGATTATTATCATTCATTATACTAGATACAATCATATACATCACTTAGAGCAAAAAAATATCTAACACTTAATGAAAATCGAAAGCAAACTAGGAGCTAAGTAAGAAAAAAAACCGAACCAATCCTCTTGGGTAATGCTCACAAAGAGAATTGGTTCGGTTTTTGCTAGTTCATCAATACTTGCCTGCGATATTTCATTTATCGATCCTCTTCATCAGTTTTTAACTACTGATAGAAAAACTTCCTCATCTATCAATCTCACAAATACTTGCTTCCTTCTTTAATGCTGAGTTTGCTCAGCCTATCTTTGTATTTTTCGATAAATTCCCGCACCCAGTCGGGATTGGTCTTGGAGTAGTCCCGAAGTGCCCAACCAATGGCCTTATTGATGAAAAACTCGGTCTGATTAAGATTATTAATCAGGATTTGCTCCAGCAGCTGGACATCCGTTTCTTCTTTTTGAAGCAATTGATGTTCAATGGCAAGGCGCCGCAGCCAAAAATCTTCATCCCTGCTCCACTCCAACACAAATTTCTTTGTCTCAGGATAGTGCAGGCAAATAAAGCCTACTGAGCGGCACAAAAAGTCAATGGTGTCCCACCATGGCTTTGTTTGTGCTAATTTCTTTATCTTTAGCAAATCGCTTGGTTTCAAAGCTTTTTGTTTCAATTGCAAATAATCCAGCACCGCATATTGCATTTCACGATAGGGGTTCTCCCAAGCCTGATTGACAAATTCCCAATCTATCGTAGACTTGTGATTTTTCTTAAAAAATATCTTAGAAACTTGGCGTCTAACAGGTGTTTTAACTCCTAAAAACTCAAATTGGTCTTTCATATATGCTTTCATGTGAATAGCATCTTCAGGATTTGCTACTTCTTTTAATTCTTGGAAAATATCTTCTACTTTCATATTACCATTCACTTTCAACATTCATATCTTTGAATAATTTAATTGGTCTTGCTGGCTTATCTAAACTCTTCTGCAACCAAACTGTATCATGCCAGCAGTCAAATTTATATCCGATTTTTGGGAAATGCGCTACTTGCTGATAACCACGTTTTTTATGGAAAGAAATACTGGCGTCATTCGGCAGAGCAATACAAGCTAGAAAATGAACAAAACCTTGCTGTTCAAGAATTTCTTCCAATTTGTCATAAAGCTGCTTCCCAATCCCTCTGCCGCGATTCTCATCAGCTACATAGACCGATAGTTCAACAGCCCAGTTGTATGCCTCTCGACCATAATAAGTCGAAGCATAAGCATAACCCAGAATGACTCCCTCTTCTTCGGCCACCAAATAAGGATGCCTTTCCAAGGTCTTCTCAATCCGACCAGAAAATTCCTCCACCGACGGAACATCATACTCAAAAGTAATGGCTGTTTTCTCCACATAGGGTGCGTAAATAGCAATGAGAGCAGCGGTGTCGTTTTTATTTGCTAATCTGATGTTCATCCAAACGTTCCTTTCTTCTTATTACTTTCATAAAAATGAAGTATATCACCATGTATATTTTACCAAATTCAAAAAGAAAAGGCTCTCTCGAACCTTTTTCGTTTTAAAATAGTCCAATAGCAGTTCCGTCTGCTGCTACGTCCATATTGAGGGCTGCTGGGCGTTTTGGCAGACCGGGCATAGTCATAACATCACCGGTCAAGGCTACAATAAAGCTTGCACCTAGTTTTGGAACGACTTCACGGATAGTGATTTCAAAATCTTCTGGCGCTCCCAGCAGGGCTGGATTATCTGAAAAACTGTATTGGGTCTTGGCCATACAGATTGGCAGCTTATCCCAACCATTCTTGACAATTTGAGAAATTTGAGTTTTTGCTTTCTTTTCAAAATTGACTTTTGTTCCACGATAGATTTCCTTGACAATTTTCTCAATTTTTTCTTCAACTGTCAGATTATTATCGTAAAGTCGAGTGTAGTGGGCGGGTCTAGTTTCAATCGTTTTAACCACAGTTTCAGCAAGAGCTAGACCACCGTCAGCTCCGTCTGCCCAGACACTAGCCAATTCTACAGGGACATCAATACCTGCGCAAAGTTCCTTGAGAACGGCAATTTCAGCTTGGGTGTCTGTCACAAATTCATTGATAGCCACCACGACCGGAACACCAAATTTACGGATATTTTCCACGTGACGCTTGAGGTTGGCAAAACCTGCTTTAACTGCTTCAACATTCTCAGTTGTCAGGCCTTCTTTAGCAACACCACCGTTCATTTTCAATGCTCTGAGAGTTGCAACAATAACCACTACATCTGGAGCAGTCGGCAGATTGGGCGTTTTGATGTCTAGGAATTTTTCAGCCCCTAGATCCGCACCGAATCCAGCTTCAGTCACCGTGTAGTCCGCCAAATGCAAAGCTGTTGTCGTTGCCAAAACGGAATTACAGCCGTGGGCGATATTTGCAAACGGTCCACCGTGAACAAAGGCAGGGGTTCCATAAATAGTCTGTACTAGATTGGGCTTTATAGCGTCTTTCAAGATGAGAGCAAGAGCCCCTTCTACTTCCAAATCTCGAACATAAACAGGCGTCCGATCATAACGATAACCAATAACGATATTAGCTAGACGTTCTTTCAAGTCTTCAATACTTGTCGCTAAACAGAGAATAGCCATGATTTCAGATGCAACCGTAATATCAAAGCCATCTTCCCGCGGAATTCCGTTAACCGGACTGCCCAGACCGACGGTCACATGCCGCAAAGCACGGTCATTCAGATCTACCACGCGCTTCCAGATAATGCGACGTTGGTCAATTCCTAGAGCATTTCCTTGATGTAAATGATTATCAATCAAAGCAGAAAGGGCATTGTTGGCAGTGGTAATCGCATGCATATCTCCTGTGAAATGCAAATTGATGTCTTCCATTGGTAGAACCTGTGCATAACCACCTCCAGCGGCTCCGCCTTTGATTCCCATAACTGGTCCAAGAGACGGTTCACGAATCGCAATCATGGTTTTCTTTCCAATTTTGCTGAGAGCATCTGCCAAGCCAATAGTAATAGTTGATTTTCCTTCGCCGGCCGGTGTTGGGTTGATGGCTGTTACCAGAATCAGCTTACCAACTGGCTTCTTTTGCAATTCCTGAATCTTGTCAAAAGATAATTTCGCCTTGTATTTACCGTAAAGCTCCAAATTATCGTAATCAATTCCAACTTTCTTCACTACATCAGCAATCGGCTGCAAGTCAACACTCTGAGCAATTTCTATATCCGTTTTCATTTGGAATCCTCCAGTTTTGATAGGATTATTATACCAAAAAATAAAGAAAACAAACACTTTCAAAGCTAAAATTCTCAAAAACGTTCGGAAAAGTCTTTTCTATTTACGAATTAACTTTTTTTGTGTAAAATTTAGTTATGAAACTATTGATTACTTCTGGCGGAACGAGCGAAAAAATTGATCAGGTTCGTTCTATTACAAATCACTCCACAGGACAACTCGGTGCACTGATTGCGGAAAGCTTTTTAGCGCAAGGCAATCAGGTCACCTTAATCACTACACAGAATGCTGTCAAGCCTGCTGCTCACCCAAATTTAACCATTCAAATCATTGAAAATGTACAAGATTTGCTGGAAACGATGCAGCCTTTAGTCAAAACTCATGGCGTTTTAATTCATTCAATGGCCGTTTCTGACTACACGCCTATTTACATGACAGGTTTTGAACAAATCACTGCTTCACAGGATTTAACAGAGTTTTTAAACAAGACCAATGATCAAGGCAAGATTTCATCAAAAGATGAATACCAAGTGCTCTTTCTCAAACAAACACCGAAAATTATCAGCCAAGTAAAAAAATGGAATCCTAATATCCGTCTAATTGGCTTTAAACTCTTAGTTGATGTTTCTAAGGAAGAATTACTGACAGTTGCTCGTGCTAGTCTCATAAAAAACAAAGCAGAAATAATTGTGGCAAATGACTTGTATGATATTTCCAATAATCAACATCATGCTTTCTTGGTCAAACAAGATTCCGTAATAGAAGCCACTACTAAAGAAGAAATTGCCCAATTATTGCTGACACATATTCACACAAAGGACAATCTATGAAACATATTACACTAGCTGTCACAGGAAGTATTGCTGCATATAAAGCTGCCGACTTGGTCAGTCAATTGACAAAAGACGATCTAAATGTAACTGTTCTCATGTCTCAAGTAGCTACAAATTTCATTACCCCCTTGACTTTGCAGGTATTGTCGAAAAATTTAGTACATACAGATGTCATGGACGAGCCTGCGCCAAACAAGGTCAATCATATTGAAATTGCCAAGCAAACAGATCTTTTCTTGGTTGCACCTGCTTCTGCCAATACAATCGCTAAATTAGCCAATGGCTTTGCGGACAATATGATAACCAGCACTGCACTTGCTTTGCCATCAACAGCCAAAAAGGTATTAGCCCCAGCTATGAATACCAAAATGTATGAAAATTCAATCACTCAAGAAAATCTATCTAAACTAGAAAAATACGGCTGGCAAATTATTCAGCCTAGAGAAACCGTCCTAGCCTGTGGTGACCACGGAATTGGCGCCCTTGCTTCTGTAGAAACAATTATAAAAAAAGTAAAGGAAATGATTTATGAAGAAACAATCTAATATTGCTCAAATTGCTATCTTTTTTGCGATTATGCTCGTCATTCATCTATTGAGTTCAGTAATATTTAACCTTTTTCCCGTCCCAATCAAACCAACGATTGTCCACATTCCCGTTATTATTGCAAGTATTTTATATGGACCAAAGGTAGGCGCTATTTTAGGGGCGCTAATGGGTATCATTAGTCTGGTTACGAACACACTTGTTCTCTTGCCAACCAGTTACTTGTTTAGCCCGTTTGTCCCTAATGGGAATATTTATTCGCTCATCATTGCCCTCGTTCCGCGAATCTTAATCGGAATTACTCCTTATTTTGTTTATAAATATCTTAAAAATAAGACCGGACTTATCTTAGCTGGAACAGTCGGTTCATTGACAAATACTATTTTTGTTTTAGGAGGGATTTTCCTACTATTCTCCAAAGTATATAACGGGAACATTCAACTACTGCTTGCTTCTGTCATTTCAACCAATTCCATTGCTGAAATGATTATTTCTGCGGTTCTGACGGTTACCATTATTCCAGCCCTTGAAAAAGTTAGAAAATAATCACGTGAAATCGTGATTTTTTTATGAAAAAATGCTATAATGAAAACGGTTAAACAATGCAGAAAGCTGAAAAATTGAGAAAACTGGATGTGCTCGCTCCTTTATTAAATAGGCAATGACATTTCCTGTTTTCACTGATTTTTCATAAGCTTCCCTATTTTAAAAAGGAGATTTCGTAATGACTTACCAAGATAATTTCAAAAAATGGCTTGATTTTGCAGAACTTCCAGATTACCTTCGTAAAGAATTGGCTTCGATGGATGAAAAGACAAAAGAAGATGCTTTTTATACCAATCTCGAATTTGGTACTGCTGGTATGCGTGGCTTGATTGGTGCAGGTACGAATCGTATCAATATTTATGTCGTTCGTCAGGCAACTGAAGGTTTAGCACGTTTGATTGATGAAAAAGGTGAAGATTTCAAAAAACGCGGTGTCGCTATCGCTTATGACTCTCGTCACTTCTCTCCAGAATTCGCCTTTGAATCTGCTGCTGTTTTAGCAAAACATGGCATTAAATCTTATGTATTTGAAAGTCTCCGTCCAACACCAGAACTGTCATTTGCGGTTCGCCATTTAGGAACTTTTGCTGGAATTATGATTACTGCTAGCCACAATCCTGCTCCATTTAATGGTTATAAAGTTTATGGTGAAGATGGGGGGCAAATGCCACCTCATGACGCTGATGCTCTAACAGCTTATATTCGTGCCATTGAAAATCCATTTACTATTGAAGTAGCTGATGTTGAAGCCGAAAAAGCATCTGGATTGATTGAAATCATCGGTGAAAACGTTGATACTGAATACCTTAAAGAAGTAAAAGACGTGAATATCAATCAACAATTGATTGACGAATATGGCAAAGACATGAAAATCGTCTACACTCCGCTTCACGGTACAGGTGAAATGTTAGCACGTCGAGCATTTGCCCAAGCTGGTTTTGATTCTGTTCAGGTTGTTGAAGCTCAATGCGTGCCAGATCCAGACTTCTCCACTGTCAAATCACCAAATCCAGAAAACCAAGCTGCTTTCGCTCTTGCTGAAGAATTGGGACGTAAAGTTGGTGCGGATGTTCTTGTCGCAACGGACCCAGATGCTGACCGTGTGGGTGTTGAAGTTCTCCAAAAAGACGGTAGCTACCGCAATCTTTCAGGAAATCAAATCGGTGCGATTATGGCTAAGTATATCCTTGAAGCGCACAAGACTGCTGGAACACTTCCTGCCAATGCAGCACTTTGCAAATCCATTGTGTCTACCGATCTTGTGACCAAGATTGCTGAAAGCTACGGCGCTACCATGTTTAACGTCTTAACTGGTTTCAAATTTATCGCTGAAAAGATTCAAGAATTTGAAGAAAAACACAATCACACTTACATGATGGGCTTTGAAGAAAGCTTTGGCTACTTGATTAAACCATTTGTGCGTGACAAAGATGCTATCCAAGCTGTATTGGTTGTTGCAGAATTAGCTGCCTACTACCGTTCTCGCGGCTTAACTCTTGCAGACGGAATTGAAGAAATCTACAAAGAATATGGTTATTATGCTGAAAAGACGATTTCAGTTACTTTGTCTGGTGTTGATGGCGCTGAACAAATCAAAGCTATTATGAGCAAGTTCCGTGACAATGCACCGAAAGAATTCAACGCTACTGCTATTACAGTCACAGAAGATTTCAAAGCACAAACCGCTACCGATTCTGACGGCAATGTAAGGAAATTAACAACTCCAGCAAGTGACGTATTAAAATACACACTTGCTGATGGTTCATGGATTGCTGTACGTCCTTCAGGAACAGAACCAAAAATCAAATTCTACATTGCTGTTGTCGGAGATTCCAGCCAAGACGCTCAAGCAAAACTTGCTAAAATTGAAGCAGAAATCAACGACTTTGTAAAATAAGCAAAAAGTAAGAAGGTTTTGATTTCTCAGTCTAACTTCTACAATATTCAAACTTCGAGTCTGGGACAAGAGTGTCTCAGACTCGAACTGCTTTTATAATAGAAAATAATATTTTCTCTGTTTACAACTTCAAACAGTCTAGCAGACTGTTGTCCTGTTTCACCTCTCTTTCAATGTTTTACATTTCATTTCAAATCTCTGCATTATTTTCCTATTTGTGGCATACTAGAATGAACAAAAGAAATGAGGTTATTTTATGGATAAATTTACACAAGATATCAAAGATTTAGAAGTCACGACTGTTGAACGTGCCCGACAAGCCATTGCAAATAAAGAAAACGCAACTTTTTTCATTGGGCGTAAAACGTGCCCTTACTGTCGTAAATTCGCCACTACGCTAGCTAGTGTTGTCGCTGAAACCCAAGCACATATTTTCTTTATCAATAGTGAGGGACCTAGTGAACTGGAAGAGCTCCAAGCTTTCCGTTCCGAATACGGAATCCCAACTGTACCAGGTTTCCTACACATAGAGAATGGCCAAGTAGCTATCCGTTGTGACTCTTCTATGACGGCTGAGGAAATCAAGTCATTCGCTAACTTATAAAAATGAAGCTGGAATTAAAATTTCCAACTTCACAGCATATTATAAACCAACTAGGCAGTGGCTTTTACAATCACAAAGCGAGGCAGGGAGCACATTATCCTTGCCTCTTAACATTTAATTTCCTTTTAATTTGCCTTCCTGAAAGGCTTGCCACATCTTCTGCTGAGGTTTCGCAAACGGATAGTCGGTAAAGTCATCAGGATGCAGCCACAGAACTTGTTCCTCTTTTTGATTTTTTGTAACATTTGCTACTCGACCGTAAAGCAAACGAATCTGCCACTTGCGATGACTGAACACATGTTGAATTGTCGGAAAAGCTTGCTCCTGCCAATTCACTACCACATCATAATCCTGCTCAAAGCTTTCTTGCGGAGATAATTCAAATGCAACTTGATTTTCTGCCACTTCAAAAAAGGATAACTGTTCACCGTTCGGAAATTCTTCCACTTCAATCAAAGGAAAGTGCCAAAATCCTGATAAAAGACTGCTTGTTTCATTTTTCTCTAAAAGAAATTCTCCTTGATTATTCTGGATAATCAAACCATACAAATAAACTGGAACTGGTTTTTTCTTAGGAGCTTTGATAGGGTATCTATCCATTGTTCCATGTAAGTAAGCAGCGCTAAATTCCCTTACTGGACTGTCCTCAGGTCTAGGGTTGATAGGTGCTTCAATATCTGAGCCTAAATCCATCAAAGCTTGGTTGAAATCTCCCGGTCTTTGGGGGTCAATCAGAATTTCCATCATCGCTTGAAAAACCTTTCGGTTAGCAGGGACACCAATATCCAAATTCACTTCAAATAAACGGCTCAGGACCCGCATAACATTCCCATCAATCGCTGGCTCAGGCAAGCCAAAAGCAATACTTGCAATAGCTCCTGCTGTATAAGGACCAATTCCTTTCAGACTAGAAATCTCTTCGTAAGTGTGAGGAAACTCGCCACTAAAATCTGTCATAATCTGCTGAGCAGCCTGTTGCATATTGCGCACTCGCGAGTAGTAACCTAGCCCCTCCCAAGCTTTAAGCAAACGTTCTTCTGAAGCCACTGCTAAATCTTTGATTGTCGGAAACCAAGCTAAAAAGCGCTCATAGTAAGGAATAACCGTATCTACCCGTGTTTGCTGAAGCATAATTTCTGAAATCCAGATATGATAAGGATTACTGCTTCTCCGCCAAGGCAAATCACGTTTATTCTCATCATACCAAGCTAATAATTTTTGGCGAAAGGAGACAATTTTTTCATCCTCCCACATCTCAATTCCATATTTTTTCAAATCTAACATAACTTTAGTATAACACAAAATAAAAAGAGAACCCAGAACTTGAATTCTGGATTCTGTCTTGGCTTTCTAATAATGACCAACTGCTTGGCTGGCAGTAATCAATGTTAATTTATAAACATCATCAGCGTTGCATCCACGTGAAAGGTCGTTTACTGGATGATTCAATCCTTGCAAAATAGGACCGACTGCTGAAAAGCCACCGAGACGCTCTGCCATTTTATAGCTGATGTTTCCAGCTTCAATACCAGGAAATACAAAGACAGTCGCTTGACCAGCTACATTGCTGCCTGGAGCTTTTAATTCTGCCGTTTTAGGCACAAAAGCTGCATCAAATTGCAACTCTCCGTCAATAGCCAAATCTGGTCGCATTTCTTGCGCAAGTTTCGTTGCTTCGACGACTTTATCAACCTTTTCACCAAATCCAGAACCTTTAGTTGAATAACTCAGCATCGCCACTTTAGGGTCAATATCAAAGATTTGTGCAGTTAATGCTGAGTTAATGGCAATTTCTGCTAATGTTTTAGCGTCTGGATCAATATTGATTGCACAATCACTGAAAACATAACGTTCATCACCGCGAACCATGAGAAAGGCACCGGATGTGCGAGAAACCCAAGGAAGTGTTTTGATAATTTGAAGAGCTGGACGAACCGTGCTTGCTGTAGAATGAATTGCACCAGAAACCATACCTTGCACTTTACCAAGATAAACAAGCATGACACCAAAATAATTGACGTCCTCTTTCAATAATTTACGCGCTTCGTCTTCTGTGATCTTTCCTTTACGACGTTCTACAAAAGCTTCAACCATTTCTTCAAAGCATGAACAATTTTGAGGGTCAATGACTTCATAACCTTCTGTCACACCTTCAATTTCAAGGTAAATACGAATTTTTTCAGGATTTCCCAATAAAACAGGTGTGATACTTGTTTCCTTTACCAAACGTTTAGTAGCTTGAAGAATACGTGGTTCTTCACCTTCTGGTAAGACAATCTTCACTTCTTTGTCTTGCAATGTTTCACGAATTGTTTCAAAAATTTTCATGTTTTACTCCTTAATTATTGCTTAATTTTTGAATAACTGTTTTAAAATCTTCCGGAAAAGGACTTGATTTATTCACAACTTCCTCATGGAATGGATTGTAAAAACGCAATGAATGACAATGAAGCGCTTGCCGCGTTATTCCGTCAGTCATACTCCCACCATATAAATCATCTCCCAAGAGCGGAAAACCAATATAAGAAAAATGAACCCTAATCTGGTGTGTCCGTCCTGTATGAAGGTGAATATCCACGAGATAAATGTCATCATACTGCGCTAAAACTTTATAACTCGTATGAGCATATTTTCCATTTTTTGCCACACAGCGAGTAATGATACTACTATCTTCACGCGCTATGGGAGCAATAATATCTCCTTCTGGCTTTAACGGTGCCGAACCCTTGACCAAAGCATAATAATGCTTCTCAATGACTTTCTTTTGCAATTGTTTATCTAATCTTGCATGAGCATAACCGTGCTTTGCAAACAACATCAGACCACTCGTATCACGGTCTAAACGAGTCACAATATGAATCTGCTGATTTTCATAATGATTTGCAATATAATAAGCCTTCACAAAATTGGCCATTGTATTGGAATGATTCACACTAGGAATGCTGGCCACGCCTGCTGGCTTGTTCAAAATCAAAAAATGTGCATCTTCGTAGACAATTTCTAAATCTTTCTCTACAGCTTGCAAACTGCCAAAACCTTCTTCTGCAGGAATATCGACGGCAACTTTGTCGCCAATATCTAACAAATAAATGGCATTTTGCTTTTTGCCATTTACCTGAATATCCCCACCAGAAAACTTAATTTTTGCAAGTAAACTTTTGGAAATTTCCTGTTTTTTTAGAAAGGTCTTAACTTTAACATGCTCATCTGCGATAAATTCAAACCTCATTCCTCCACCTCGCCGATAAAGGCATCTTTGACACGATTCCAGAAGCTCGTATGACTCGGTGTAGCAAGAAAGTTAATCTTATGTTGATCGATTTGAAATTCAATTTTAGAAATATTGTTAATCATAAAATTTTGATTGTCAATCGAAATTGCATGTCGATCATTCCAAGTCGGCACAATTTCAATTTTATCTTTCTTAGGAACGATAATTGAGGAGCCCAAAGTCCGAAACACACGATTGTTTAAGCTTGCAACTTCTGCAATCTGAAGAGCTTCGATGGTTGGGTGGAGAACAGCTCCGCCCAACGATTTATTGTAAGCTGTGCTTCCTGTCGGCGTTGATACTGAAATGCCATCACCACGAAAGCGCTCAAAATGCACTTGATTGATAATGATATCAGCGACCATTGTTCGTCCAGAACGCTTGACTGTCGCTTCGTTTAATGCACGCTTTATACAAATTTCATTATTTCCATGGAAAATTTTAACATTTAAAATCGGATAGGACACCTTTGCGCCCGTATCTAATTTTAAATTATCAATTAGTTTGTCCAACTCAAAATCTCGATAATCTGTATAAAAGCCCAAATGTCCTGTGTGAACACCAACAAAGCGAACTTTGTCTAGCTGATCTTCATATTTGTGAAAGGCTGACAAAAGCATCCCGTCGCCACCGATTGAAATGACAATATCAGGATTATTATCATTCAAAATAAAATGATTTTGCTTTAATTTTTGTTTTAATTGGCGACAAAGTTCTTGACTTTGCCGTCTGCGATTACTGATAATCCCTATTCTTTTACCTGTATTCTTCATCTGTATCGTCACTATTTCCTACGCCATCATTTAATTTACGACTAATTGGGTCAAATAAAGCTTGTGCCTCTTGAATATCATCACGAATTTTTCCCATTTCTTCGTCTAATTGATAGGCGATTTTTGCTGTAATTTCCAAACGTTTCTTAATCTCATCTGGAAATTCTCCTTTATACTTATAATTCAGAGAATGTTCAATCGTTGCCCAAAAATTCATGGACAGAGTACGAATTTGAATTTCTGCTAAAATGATTTTATTGCCATTAATTGTATCAACAGGATATTCAATAATGACATGGTAGCTTCGATAACCACTAGCCTTACGGTTTTTAATATAGTCTCGCTCCTGGATAATCCGCATGTCGTGGCGCTTTCGCAAAACATCCAAAACTTCTTCTACGTCATCCACAAATTGAACCATTACACGCAAACCAGCTATATCTTGCATATCTTGCGCTAGATTTTCCTCTTTAATCCCACGCAAAGCCATTTTTTCTTTGATACTTTCTATCGGTTTTACACGACCTGTTACAAATTCAATCGGAGAATGTTTTTTTTGTTTTCGATACTGTTTACGAATCCCACGCAGTTTGATCTTTAATTCACCAACCGCTTGAATATAAGGATCCAGAAACTCTTCCCACTCTAATTGCATACACTCACCTTGTCATTTTACTTAATTTTTTATAAAATAAACACAATACTTATTATAACATAAATCGCTTTCAAACAAAAGAAAAGGATTGGAAAATGGATCATTTGGAAATTGAATACAAAACGCTTCTGACAAAAAATGAGTACCAACAGCTGTTACCACTGTTTTCAAAGATAAAAGCTACCAAGCAGATAAACTACTATATTGACACAGCCGACTTTTCAATTCGAGATGCAAAAATGGCACTTCGGATTCGTACTTTTGAAACTCGTGCCGAATTAACTTTAAAAATTCCGCAGCAGGTCGGTAATATGGAATACAATCAATTTCTCACTTTAGAAGAGTCTCACACTCTCATCAATACATGTGTGCTACCTGAAGGAGAAATACACACTCTGCTGACTCAGGCTGCTATCAACCTCGAGAAATTAAAGATTCTAGGGAGCTTGACAACTATTCGCTATGAAAAAGAGACTACTATTGGCTTGATGGCACTTGATGAAAATCATTATTTTGACAAAACAGACTACGAATTAGAGCTAGAAGTAACAGATGCTAAAATTGGAAAAGAACAATTCGAGTGCTTTTTACAAGCTCATCATATCCATTATAAATATGCAAAACCTAAAGTTGCAAGATTTGCTCAAAACTTATGAATAAAAAGCTGAAATTTTGCTTATTTTTTGATAAAATGGAGTGTAGAAATCAAAAGGAGTCTTATATAAGTTATGATGGATATACTGACGGATAAAGCACAGATGAAGTTGTTTGCACTAAATTCCAATCACGATATCGCCGAAAAAATTGCTAAAGCTGCTGGTGTGCCTCTTGGAAAACTTTCATCACGTCAATTTTCAGACGGAGAAATCCAAGTAAACATCGAGGAAAGTGTGCGTGGCTTTGATGTATTTATCATTCAATCAACAAGTTTTCCTGTCAATAATCATTTGATGGAACTTCTCATCATGGTGGATGCTTGCAATCGCGCCAGCGCTAATTCTGTCAATGTTGTGATGCCATATTTTGGCTATGCTCGTCAAGACCGAACAGCCGCTCCTCGCGAACCAATTACAGCCAAGCTCGTAGCGAATATGCTGGTTAAGGCAGGAGTTGATCGTGTTCTAACCCTAGATTTGCATGCTGTCCAAGTTCAAGGCTTCTTTGATATCCCTGTTGATAACCTTTACACCGTTCCTCTTTTTGCCAAACATTACTGCGAAAAAGGCTTGTCTGGCGAGGACGTAGTTGTGGTCAGTCCCAAAAACTCTGGTGTTAAACGTGCTAGAAGCTTAGCAGAACATTTAGATGCTCCAATTGCGATTATTGACTATGCACAAGACGATACCCACCGTAACGAAGGCTATATTATCGGAGATGTAGCTGGAAAAAAAGCTATCCTTATTGATGATATTTTAAATACTGGTCGTACATTTGCTGAAGCTTCAAAAATCGTTGAACGAGAAGGTGCAACAGAGATTTATGCAGTTTCTAGTCATGGTTTATTTGTTGAGGGAGCCGCTGAAAAGTTAGATAACTCTCCTATCAAAGAAATCCTGGTTACTGACTCAGTTGCAACGAAAGAAAAAACTCCGAAAAATGTTCAATACATTACTGCAAGTGGGCTAATCGGAGATGCAATCGTTCGTATCCATAAAAGAAAACCAGTCAGTCCACTGTTTGCTTACAATAAAAAGAAATAAGGAGAAATCTTGATTTATTTCGATAATGCAGCAACAACTCCTATGTCAATAGCTGCTATTACTGCTATGACACAGGTTATGGAAAATACCTTTGGCAATCCATCTAGCATTCATAGCCACGGAAGAGCTGCTAGTAAAATTCTTCGCAAAGCCCGACAAGAGCTTGCTGAACTGCTTCATACTAATAGTCAACATATCATCTTTACATCTGGTGGGACAGAAAGTAACAATACAGCCATAAAAGGATATGCCTTAGCCCATCAAGATCAAGGAAAACACATTATTACAACTGCTATTGAGCATCATTCGGTTCTTGAAACGATTGAATATCTGGTGGATAAATTTGGCTTTGAAGCTACTTATATCCAACCTAAAAATGGAGAGATTACGGCTCAACAGATAAAAGAAGCCCTTCGAGAAGATACAATACTTGTCTCAACCATGTATGCCAATAATGAAACAGGCTATATGCTTCCAGTCAAAGAAATTGCTGACGTTGTGAAACATCATCCCGCTGCTTATCATGTGGATGCTGTGCAAGTTATAGGCAAATTACCTGTCTATCCTGACGAGCTAGGAATTGACTTTATGAGTGCATCAGCTCATAAATTTCATGGTCCAAAAGGCATCGGCTTCTTGTACTTCAATCATGTAAAATTTGACAAATTTTTACATGGTGGAGATCAAGAGGATAAAAGACGTGCAGGAACTGAGAATTTAGCGGCTATTGCCGGTATGGTTGCGGCTCTAAAAGAGAGCCTCAATTGCTATCAAGAAAACATGGAACATGTTGAAAGTTTGAAACAGCAACTTCTCTCTGAACTTGACGGAATCCATTACTATATAAATAATGATTCACACACACTTCCCTATGTCGTAAATCTTGGCTTTCTAAATCAAGCTAACGATTTATTGCTCATGCGTTTGGACTTGGCTGGAATCTCTATCTCAACTGGCTCTGCTTGTACAGCAGGAGCTATCGAACCCAGTCATGTGCTTAAAGCTTTTTATGGTAGCGACTCAAAGCGATTAAGAGAATCTATTCGCATTAGCTTTTCAGAACAAAATACTTCAGAAGAAGTTCGACAATTTACTACAACATTAAAAGAAATTTTAGGAGGATAAAATAGATGGCTTTTCAGACCACTATTCACTTAAAAGACTGCTCTTTCAGCTATTCTCTTGGAGAAAATGTAAAAAAATTTACTTTGCGCGATAATACATTTGCCGAAACCAAAGTTGGAAATTACGAATTGACACGCTTATTAGAAAATGTTCCCAATAGTGGAGACGGCTTTTTGTTGAAAATCATTATCAACAAAAACCTTTCAGGTGTAAAAATCAACATCACAGATAAATCTGGCCTTCGGTTAGTGAATATTTTTAAATCAGAAGACAATCACATCATTCAAGAAAAGTTTTATTTCTTAATGGATAGCTTGGTAGAACGTGGTATTTTCACTAAACAAGAACAATAAACAAATAGCTTAAAAACTCATTTTTAAATCATTAGTAAAACAATAAAGAGTAGGAAACAAGCCAAAAATCTTTGATTTTGTCCTACTCCTTTTCTATTTTTATCAAATAAGTTGATTTTTTCACAAACTTTCTATAAAATAGTCTTTGAAAGGATGTGATTTTGTGAAATCTGAAAAAAATACAACCATTCCACGCGCAACTGCTAAAAGGCTCTCTCTGTATTATCGGATTTTCAAACGATTTAACTCCGAAAAAATTGAAAAAGCCAATTCAAAACAAATCGCAGATGCAATCGGGATTGATTCTGCAACTGTCCGTCGAGATTTTTCTTACTTTGGCGAATTAGGTCGTCGTGGATATGGTTATGATGTAAAAAAACTCATGAATTTTTTTGCTGACTTACTTCATGACAATTCCATTACCAATGTGATGTTAGTTGGTATCGGTAACATGGGACATGCTTTGCTCCACTACCGTTTCCACGAACGGAACAAAATGAAGATTGTTATGGCATTTGATACAGATGATCATCCTGAAGTTGGGACTACTACAAATGACGGGATTCCTATTTATGGCATTTCACAAATCAATAACAAATTAAAAGGTGTGGATGTTAAAACAGCTATTTTAACAGTTCCTAGTGCAAAAGCGCAAGAGGTTGCAACTGTTCTTGTGGAAGCTGGTGTAAAAGGTATTCTCAGTTTTTCTCCTATTCACTTAACCGTTCCAAAAGATGTTGTCGTTCAATATGTTGATTTAACAAGTGAGCTACAAACACTCCTTTATTTTATGAAAAAAGAGCATTAAGCAATTAGAAAGAGCAGACATTTATTTATGAAGAAACCTATTATCGGCATTACTGGAAATGAAAGACCAAACCCTGAAGACGAATTTGCCATCATGAGTTATGCTGCTAAAGGATTTGTGGAAGGCGTAAAAGAAGTTGGTGGAACTCCTATCATATTGCCGATTGGAGATGCAGATATGGCACAGCGCTACATCCAGATGATTGATAAACTTATCCTAACGGGTGGGCAAAATGTATCACCACAATTCTATGGCGAAGAAAAAACAATTGACAGTGATGATTACCATTTGGAGCGTGATTTGTTTGAATTAGCCTTAATCCATGAAGCTATCCAGCAACAAAAACCAATTTTTACCGTTTGCCGCGGTACGCAATTGTTTAATGTTGCAATGGGTGGAACACTTTATCAAGATATTGAGCACCATTGGCAAGACAGTTCTGCTGAATATACTACTCAAAAACTAGTCACTAAATCCGGCTCTGTTTTGGAAAAGATTTACGGCGAAGTATCTCATATCAACTCTTTCCATCATCAGAGTATCAAAGATTTAGCAGAAAATGTCGAAGTCATTGCCCGTGATCCGAAAGACAACACCATTGAAGCCATTACAACAACTGATGAAATCGCTTATCTGGGAGTCCAGTGGCATCCAGAATTCTTATTTGAAACACGTCCTAAAGATCGAATGTTATTTGACTATGTTGTCAATAGACTTTAAATCAAGTCTGTTTCTTCGCGATAACTATAATAATCTTTCTCTGCGACGATGAGATGATCCAGTAAGATGAAGCCCATTAATTCACACGCTTCTTTTACATGTTTGGTCACTTCATCGTCATTTTTGCTTGGCAGTACAGCTCCTGACGGATGATTGTGCACCAAAATAATGGATGTCGCCATGTGTTTTACAGCATAATGCAGGATTTCTCGTGGCTCTGCAATACTGCGTGACACACTACCGATAAAAATCGTCTGCTGATGAATGATTTTGTTTTGAGTATTCAGATATAAAGCTACAAGGTGTTCCTGCTTCTTATGCCCCAATTCTTGTTGCATTTTTTTCGCCAGCTTTTGACTACCTAAAATTTGCTCTTGCGTAATCAATTCTGCCTTACTGACTCGCTGGCCTAATTCAATCATAGCTTGTAATTCAATAGCCTTGATACGACCAATTCCAGAGATTGATTGCAATTCTTGTAGCGTCATATTGCGCAAATCATTCAAACTAGAAATAGTTGATAAAATTCGTTGAGAAACTTGAAAAACAGTTTCTTTTTTATTGCCAGTTCGGAGAAGAATGGATAACAATTCTTGATTGCTCAATTGTTCTGCACCTTCTGCGACTAAACGTTCCCTTGGCAACAAAGAATCTTCCTGAAATGAAATACTATACATAAAAAACCTCCTCATATCCTTATTCGGAAAAAGAAGAGGAAAATAAAAAATCTGAGAAATGATTGGCACTAGCCCCATAAAATGAGACACAAGAAAAACCCTCCTGTTGAAATCTAGTAAACTAGAAACAGGAGGGTTTTGTTATGGTCAAAAAAGCGTATTCGGTAGAAACCAAGTTAGCCTGCATTGAAACGAAGAAGGCAGGTAAGTACAATAAGGTCATCATGGGGACTCTGGGCATCAAAAATGTTAGTCAGGTCAAGACCTGGTGGCGATGGTATCGAAATGATGAACTGCATCGTTTCCACCAACCTGTGGGGAAACAATATACCTACGGTAAAGGAATGGAACAGCTATCCGAAGCGGAACAACTACGCCTACAGGTGGAATTGCTAAAAAAGTATCGGAGCTTGGTAAGGTCATCGACAAAGTAAGTCTTATCAAGCTGGTGGAAGAATACAAAAACGTCTGCCCAGTATCCGTCATTCTGGACTGTTTTGGTATCAAACGATCCACTTTCTACCGTTGGAAAGTAGAAGGTGAGAAGCCTAAAAAAAGGGCCGAGGTGGTAGAAAAAATAGAGCGAATCTGTATGGGAAATCAGTTTATCTACGGCTATCGTACCATCACCCGATTGCTCAAGAAGAGGGATAACCTTGTCATCAATCCTAAAAAGGTTTATCGTATTATGAAGGAGAATGGTTAGCTCTGCCGTGTACATCCTAAGAAGGGGCCGAGTCTAGGTAAGCCCTACTATGTAACAGAGAATAAGCTAGACCGTGATTCTCAAGCGGAAAAGCCACTGGAGAAGCTTGTCACAGACATGACCTACCTCTACTTTGGAAACTGTAAACTCTACCTGTCCTCTATCATGGATCTCTATAATCGTGAGATTGTGGCTTATACCATCTCAGATTGTCAGGATACGGACTTTGTGTTAGACACGATCCATCAACTAGAATTGCCTCAAGGAGCGCTCTTACACAGCGATCAAGGCTCTGTCTATACCTCAAAAGCTTATTACCAGGCTTGCACAGAAAAAGGCATCACCCGCTCTATGTCCCGCAAGGGAACACCAGCGGATAATGCCTGTATCGAATGGTTTCATTTTGTCCTAAAGTCTGAAACCTTCTATCTCCATAACTGGAGAAACTTAACCAAAGATAGTAGAACAGATATTGTTAATCTTACATCATATTTTATAATGAAACTAGAATTCAACAGAGATGAAACGACCAGTCTCCTGTAGATTACAGAAATCTGGTCGCCTAAAAAGGGGATTCCTTCTGTCCCATCATTGGGGTGCAGTACCCATTCTCAAATTTTTTAAGTTAGTATCTACATTTCAACAATTTTACCTGTTTCAAAGTAAACAACCCATTCACAGATATTTTTGGCGTAATCACCAATACGTTCTAAGTACGAAATAACTTGGAAGTAATCACGACCTGTAACAATCAAATCTGGATTTGCCTTAATTTCTTGTGTAGCTAAATCGCGAATATCATCAAAATACTGATTGATTTTCTCATCCATAGTTGCTATTTCGTAAGCCTTGTCCACATCGCCATTGAGGTAAAGATCAAGTGCTGCTTCCACAAAATTTTTGACATCGCGTCCCATTTTGCTGATTTCTTCCTCAACAGACTGGATGCGAACTTCTCCCTTCATGCGAATCGTTGCCTGTGCAATGGAAACAGCGTGGTCGCCCATTCTTTCCACATCACTGCTAGCTTTCAAAACCGTAATAACAGTTCGTAAGTCTTGCGAAACAGGCTGCTGCAAAGCAATGATTTCCAGAGATTTTTTCTCCAATTTTACTTCATATTCATTCACTTCTGCGTCTTCTTCAATTACTTCTTTTGCTAATTCGCGGTCGTGGGTCACAAATGCGCGAACTGTGCGATTAATCTGTGACAAAACTTCATTTCCCATTGCATAAAATTGGTTATGGAGTTTTGCTAAGTCTTCTTCAAATTGTACTCTAAGCATAAATTTTCCTTTCCTAAGATCTAAAGAATTTTATACGAAAATCCATCTTTTTACATAATTCTTGTCTACAAGCATATGTGCATTTATATATAAATATATAGAGAAACAGCAGTCTCCAAAACATTGAAGATAGCCACAATATTGTAGTGAGTAATTACAATCTCTATCCAAACTTGCCTGTGATATAATCTTCCGTTTCCTTATGAATCGGACTGAGGAACATCTCTTTCGTGGCATTAAACTCAATCAAATCGCCATTTAGGAAGAAAGCTGTCTTGTCCGAAATACGACTAGCCTGTTGCATTGAGCGGGTCACGAGTAACATTGTATATTGATCTTTCAGCCCATGAAGTGTTTCTTCAATTTTTCCTGCAGAAATGGGATCAAGTGCTGATGTTGGCTCATCTAAAAGGATGATTTTCGGGCTTGTCGCCAAAACACGAGCCACACAGACACGTTGCTGCTGACCACCGGACAAACCAATCGCTGAATCATTCAAACGATCTTTCACTTCATCCCAAATAGATGCTCCTTTTAATGATGTTTCAACTACTTCATCTAGTATCTCTTTGTCTTTAACGCCATTGATTCGCAAACCGTAAATAACATTTTCATAAATCGTCATTGGAAATGGATTGGGCTGTTGAAAGACCATTCCAATTTCTTTGCGAAGCTCCACCGTATCTGTCCGTGGACTGTAGATATTGTGCCCATTATAAATCACAGTACCTGTCGTTGTCACCTCGGGATTTAAATCACCCATGCGATTAATTGCTTTTAAGAGGGTTGATTTTCCCGACCCAGAAGGACCAATCAAAGCTGTAATCTCATGAGGCAATACATCCAACGATACACTATTAAGAGCTTTCTTTTTGTTATAATAAACCGACAAGTCCTTGATTTGTAAAATAGGTTCTGTCATTTTGATAATCCTTTAATAAATTCTAATTAAGCAGCAATTTTCTTAGCCAAAATGACCAGAAACATAGTCATTCGTAGACTGTAACTTAGCATTTTGGAAAATATTGGCTGTTTCATCATATTCGATTAAATCACCAAGATAGAAGAAACCAGTATAATCGCTCGCACGCGCCGCTTGCTGCATGCTGTGGGTCACGATGATAATCGTATAGTTCTTCTTCAACTCTAACATCGTTTCTTCTAACTGCGCTGTTGCGATTGGATCGAGTGCAGAAGCAGGTTCATCCATTAGAAGTATTTCTGGCTTCACGGAAATGGCTCTGGCAATGCAAAGACGTTGCTGCTGACCGCCTGATAACATCAAAGCAGATTTATGAAGGTCATCCTTTACTTGTTCCCACAGAGCTGCTTGTTTTAGAGATGTTTCTACAATTTCATCTAAGATTTTCTTATCCTTAACACCGGCACGTTCATGCGCAAAGGTGATGTTGCGGTAAACAGATTTAGCAAAAGGATTTGGTCTTTGAAAGACCATTCCGATATGCTTCCGCATTTCATAGACATTGATATCTGGGCGATTAATGTCAATACCTTCATACCAAATCTCACCAGTGACTTTAGCAATGTCAATCGTATCATTCATTCGATTCAAGCTACGAAGATAGGTTGATTTCCCAGAACCCGAAGGTCCTATAAGAGCTGTAATTTTATTTTTCTGAAACTGCATATCAATCCCCTTAATGGATTCATTTTTACCATAGTAAACATGCAAATTTTTTGTTGATAACACAACTTCTTCTTCAGGAAAAGTAACAATATGTTTTTCATTCCAGTTATACTCTGTCATTTCTTCTCCTTTTAGGCAGATGTTAATTTTTTATGCAGGTAACTTCCAAGTTTACGAGCACCGAGGTTGAAAATTAAAATAAAGATGAGAAGTACCGCTGCTGATCCAGCTGACACTTCCACAGCATCAGGAATCGTTCCTTCACTATTGACTTTCCAAATATGAACAGCCAATGTTTCAGCCTGACGAAAAATAGAGATTGGGCTGGTTACACTAAAAATGTTCCAATTTGACCAGTCAAGTGCTGGGGCAGACTGACCTGCTGTATAGATAAGCGCAGCGGCTTCCCCAAAAATACGCCCAGAAGCTAGGACAATCCCCGTCACAATACTTAGTAACGCTTCCGGAACGACGACATGGACAATCGTTTCCCAGCGAGAGATGCCAAGTGCAAGCCCAGCTTCGCGCTGTGTATGATGCACATGCTGTAAGCTGTCCTCCACACTACGTGTCATCTGTGGCAGATTAAATACAGTCAAAGCCAAAGCACCAGAAATGATTGAGAAACCATATTGAAATTGAATAACAAAAATCAAATATCCAAAGAGACCCACAACAACAGAGGGCAAGGAGGATAAAATTTCAATACAGGTTCTGACAAAATCTGTTACCGGACCTTTTTTTGCATACTCAGATAAGTAAATCCCTGCTCCCATTGATAGAGGAATGGAAATAATCAAGGTGATAACTAACAGAAACAATGAATTATAGAGCTGAATTCCAATTCCGCCGCCCGCTTGGTATGAAGACGATTGTCCCGTCAAGAATTTCCACGAAACATGAGGTAAGCCCCTTACTAAAATGTACAAAATCAAGGAAGCAAGAATAGCAACAATGATTCCTGCAATGGTATAGAGGACGCCTGTTGCTAATTTATCCATCTTTTTAGCGTGCATAGTTCTTCTTACCTCTTTCCTTTGTAATCAATTTAATCACAGTATTGAAGGCTAAACTCATCAAAAGCAGAACCAGAGCAAGCGACCACAAGACATTGTTATTAACGGTTCCCATAACGGTATTTCCAATGCCCATTGTTAAAATAGAGGTCAAGGTTGCAGCAGGTGTTGTCAGAGAAGTTGGGATAACCGCTGAATTTCCGACAACCATTTGAATCGCCAAAGCTTCACCAAAGGCACGAGCCATTCCAAAGACAATAGCCGTAAAAATACCTGAGCGAGCTGCTTTTAGCGTCACACGCCAAATCGTTTGCCAACGAGTCGCTCCCATTGCCATACTAGCTTCTCGATAATGCCGCGGTACAGCACGCAGGCTATCTGTTGTCATAAAGGTCACTGTTGGTAAAATCATGACAAAAAGAACAAAAATTCCTGATAAGATTCCAAAACCTGTTCCACCAAAGATACTGCGAACAAAGGGAACAACTACCTGTAATCCAATAAATCCATACACAACCGATGGAATTCCGACTAGAAGTTCAATAGCTGGTTGTAGAATTTTTGAGCCTTTAGGGGAAACCTCCGTCATAAAAACAGCTGCTCCAATTGCAAATGGTGTTGCTAATAAAGCTGATAGGAGAGTTACGAGGAAAGAGCCCAGAATCATTGGTAAAGCACCGAATTCCTTACCGGATGGATTCCACTTTGTTCCAAAAAGAAAACTGAAGATGTTTACTTTATTAACAAAGAAAGTCGAAAGTCCTTTCTCCGCTACAAATAATAAAATCATTGCAACGACAAAAACAATTAAACTCATGCAAAGAAAAGTAATGGTTTTTCCAAATGTTTCTAAACGAGAGTTTTTTGACTTTGTCAGCATTTTTTTTGCTACTTCGTTCATGTTATTCCTAAATTCTTTCTTTTACTTTGAGCCGATAGTTCCGTCAAGACTACGAGTAACTTTCATGTCGTTGATAGGAATGTAACCCATTTTACCAACAATATTATTTTGGACTTCTGCTGTCATCATATACTCTAGAAATTTTTTAGCTAATTTGTTAGGTTCTCCCTTAGTATACATGTGCTCATAAGACCAAATAGGCCAGTTGTTCGTTGTCACATTCTTCTTCGTTGGCTTGTAGCCATTCAAGTTTAAACTTTTCACACTCGTGTCCACATAAGAAAAAGCTAAGTAAGAAATGGCACCTGGAGTCTGTGAAACAATTGTTTTGACCATTCCGTTAGAATCCTGCTCCTGCGCCTGCTTGGCTTCTTTGCCATTCATAATAACACTATCAAAAACAGCACGGCTACCAGAACCGACCGCACGATTGATAATTGTAATTTCTAAATCCTGCCCACCAACTTGCTTCCAATTGGTGTATTCTCCGGTAAAAATTTTACGTAGCTGCTCTGTGGTTAAGTTGTTTATCTTAATGCCTTTATTTGCTATGATAGCAGTACCTGCAACAGCGACCTGATGATCAACTAAAGCCTTAGCATTGATACCACTTTTTTCTTCTGCAAATAAATCGCTATTTCCAATATCTACTGCACCGGATTGGACTTGTGATAATCCAGTTCCCGATCCTCCACCTTGCACATTTACAATTTTTTTCGGATTTTCCTCGGTGTATTTATCCACAACTGCTTCAACCAACGGTTGTAGAGCTGTTGAGCCAACTGCTGTTATCGCCTCACCGCGGTTAATCCAGGAAGAACAGGCTGAAAGACCAATGCTGCAAATCACGAGAGTGACTGCCCAAAGCATTTTTTTGTGTTTAATCACATGAAACTCCTTTTCAGATGTGAAAGCATTTTCATTCTAAGATTTCCCTAATCTTTTCACATCTAATCTCACTATAGCATATCTTTAGACATTTGGAAAGATTTTTTATTAAAATCTCAGGCCTTTTGGAAAATAATTTTTCAGAATATTTCCAGTCACTTTTGCAAACCCTAAACCATTGCCTTGGACAACAACTTGATACCAACCATTTGCAGTGTTCTGATGGAGATTGACTGTCTCCCCGGCAACGTACTTTTTAAACTGCTCTTCATCAATTTCAATTATGTGCTTTACTTCACTTGGTTTTAAAGTCAGTCCCAAAGCAAAACTCGGTTCAAATCGTTTTTTCTTAAAAACACCTAGGTGCAAACCATTTCTGGCAATTTTAAGTTTCGATAGATCTGGAAGACCTAGTGGCAATAGATATAAATGTTCACCAAAAGTCTGTAACTCTCCAGTTAGCTCTATGGCAAGATGTTCTCTTTGAAACTCTTTCCACAACATCTTCTGCTCCGATGTCAGACAGCTTTTTCTTGTCTTTATCTTTTTAGCTGACTGCTCACCACAAAAACGAAATTTTGCAACAAATTGCCCTTCCCCTTTGAAATGGTGAGGATACATGCGTGCTGTTTCCGAAAAGTGAATACCAGCCACCATGCCATTGATTTTTGGAATTTCAACTAATTCAAGTGGATAGTTTTCTAACAGCCAGTCAACTATTTTTTCATTTTCTTCTGGTGCCCAAGTACAAGTGGAGTAAATCAACTCACCATTCGTCGCCAACATTTTTATCATACCTTCCAATATCTCACGTTGAAGCTGTGCACATTGAGCAGGATAAGATTCACTCCAATACTCCATTGCTTCTGGCCGCTTTCTAAACATTCCTTCACCAGAACATGGTGCATCTAAGACAATCAAGTCAAAATAACCTTGAAAGACTTGACTTAATCTGCCAGCTGATTCATTTGTCACCACAACATTTCTCGCTCCAAATCGCTCAATATTTTCTACTAACACTTTAGATCGTTTTGGATTGATTTCATTGGAAACAAGAAGGCCTGTGTTGTTCAAGTATGACAATAGATGAGTGGATTTTCCACCCGGCGCTGCAGCTAAATCAAGTACTTTCATATTCTGTTGTGGTGCTGCAACTTGGGCAACCATTTGCGCAGCAGGTTCTTGTGAATAGACTAAGCCTGTGACATGCTCTATTGATTTTCCAGAAACTTTGCCATAATAACCCCAGTTCGTATTTGGAATAGGATTTGGAAAAGTTTTTTGCTGCTCTTTTAATGGATTGACCCGAAAAGCGGAAACTGGCTCCTCATCGAAAGTTAGAAAAAAAGAGGGAGCCTCCTCTCCCAAAAGATTGTTGTACTTTTCTTCAAATCCTTTTGGAAAATTCATCTAATCCTCTCGCTTTCGATATATGTATTTTTTAATTTCGTTCAATTTCATAGTTGGAATCATCATAATACCTTGGTGGCTTTCAAAATCAGGCTCCTCACCCTCAAATGTCAATGTCGTATAGCCTAGTTTATCTCCCATAATGGAAGCTGCAGCATAATCCCAAGGCCAAATATAGGAAATATAGGTCAACAGTTGTCCTGATAAAACCTTGCTAAAACTAATCGCAGCACTTCCGTACACTCGAACGCCCAAGGTTTCTTTTGCCAAATCTGCAATTCCCCAATCATTGCGCTCAAAAATACCAGCATTTGATGCCATTAAAAACTGATTTAAAGGGCGATCTTGGTAGGGAAGCAATTTCTGCTCATTGCAATAGACATCAAATTGACCACCGCCGTGATACAATTTATCTCCTATCACATCATAAATGACACCAAATTGACCAATGCCATTTTCAAAATAAGCCAGAACAACAGCAAAATCTGCTTTTTGTGCTACAAAGTTATTCGTGCCGTCAATAGGATCAATGACCCAAACATTGCCATCTGAAATAGAATGTCGTAAGCCATTTTCCTCAGCTAAAATGTGATCTGCAGGATAAGCTTCTAAAATCCAGGTTACTAAATTATCTTGAACTTCTTTGTCCATTTGAGTTACCAAATCAGTCGGACTGGACTTGGTCTCAATTTGCAACTGATCATTCAAATGCTCTTTAATATAAGAAGCCGCATTCAGTACAATGTGCTTGGCAAAATTAAATTTCTTTTCCAAGAGAAAACGTTCCTTTCTCCTTTTGTTTTGCAGCTTGAATAGCTCGATATAAAGAATAGCCACTCGCTGCTTCAAATTCACGTCCGATACGCTTTTCTTCAGCTTTGCTTGAAACAATTTTTTTGAATAGTTGATAAGAAGCTAATATCTTTTCTGCTGCTATTTTCGCTTCATAAGCCTGCTCAACATCATTCAAAAAAGAAAGCACTGAAGCAAGCTCTTCAGTGCTCCACGACATGTCTAGTGGGTAACGATAATTTTTATTCATATTATTCAATCTCAGCTCTCAAAGTTGCATCGCGCAATTCTTGTTTACGATAACCACGAGGCAAAAATGCACGGATTTCGTCTTCGTTAAATCCAATTTGCATTCGCTTGTCTTCCAGAATAATCGGGCGACGTAAAAGACCTGGATTTTCCTCAATTAGACGAAGCAATTCGGAAATTGATAAACTTTCAATATCTAAATTTAATTTTTGAAAAATTTTTGAACGAGTTGAAATAATGTCATCTGTCCCATTCTCCGTCAGAGAAAGGATATGTTGCAATTCTGGTGCAGACAGTGGACTAGTCATAATATTGTGCTCCTCAAAAGGAACTTCATGATTGGATAGCCATGCACGCGCCTTGCGACAACTTGTACAACTCGGTGATAAAAATAGTGTAACCATGCATTTCTCTTCTTATTATTTGTAACTGTTATCATTATACTAAATTTTATGTAAGATTACTAGGTATTTTTACAAATTTTCTCCTATTTTTTTAGGAAAAATAAGAAGCTTAATACATGATTTAGTGGTTTGCGTTTTTAGGTATCCAATATCTTGCGATTTCCTCATCTGCTTGCAATTGTTTGACTAGTTCATCCACATTGTCGAATTTTACCATATCTCGGATTTTATCCAACCAAAAAATACGAATAGTATCACCGTAAATATCTTGTGAAAACTCAAAAATATTGGCTTCAAAACGAAGTTCATCTCCTTCAAAAGTGACATTTTTGCCGACGCTAGCCATCCCGCGATACATCTTTCCATCGTGTTCCACATCAACCACATAGACACCATCGGCTGGTAAAATAACCCGATCTAGCGGAGCAAGATTTGCTGTTGGATAGCCAATCGTTCGCCCTCTTGCATTGCCATGAACGACAATTCCTCTAGTGGATAACGAATAGCCTAACAATTGATTGCTTTCGGCGACATTTCCTGCTAGTACTGTTTCTCGAATGCGAGTTGAACTAACTTTTTCTCCATTGAAATTTACAGAAGGAACCACGATAACTTGTCCGTCAAATAGTTTCTCCAAATCTTCTGCATTGCCTCGATCTGAACCAAAATGGTAATCAAATCCCGCAATGACTGCTTCTGCTTTCAAACGTGAGATGTATTTTGTAAAAAATTGTTCAGCCGTATTACGAGCAAACTGGCTGGTGAAATCAATCAAATAAAGGTAGTCTACACCAAGATTTTCCATTTGCTGCAAGCGATCTTCTGGACTAGTCAAATGAAGCATTAAAGAAGGCTGGTAGCGTACAAAGGCCAATTTGGGAGATTCTGGAAATGTCAGCACTGCAATCTTCAAATGCTTTTCTGCTGCCATTTTTCTCGCTTCAGCAAACAAAGCTTGATGTCCTTTATGTAACCCGTCAAAATACCCTAGCACTAATACTGTGTGTTCAATTTGCTGAATGTCTTTTTCATTTTTTATTCTAATCGTTTTCATCACTTAACTATTTTATCACAAAATTTTAAAGAAATACTTTTCTAGGTTTATATTCTTTGTCGCGCTTTTCTAAAATGGCTTGTAATTTCCCTTGATAAAAGCCAGCCACCTGTTCTGCCTTGGTATCTACATGAATAAAGCGTCCAAATCGCACTTCTTCAACCTGCTCTTCCGTAAGGTTTACCTTAGGTAAATCTCCTATGCCAAATTCAATGGGCTGCAAAAATGAAAAGTCTCCTTTATTCACCTTCTCATCAATTTCTGCTAAAGTCAAAGCTTCTTCCAAAGCCATGCCAGCCGCAGCAGTTCGAGTCAGTTGAGACATGTGGGAAGCATATCCTAATTTCGCTCCTAAATCAACTGCCAACGTTCGCACATAAGTCCCCTTGCTGCATTTAACCCGAAAAGGAAAACGTGCCAAGTCGCCTTCATAGACAATAGCCCCTGTCCGCTCAAAGTTATAAATTGTCACCTGACGCTTCGGTCGCTCTACTGTCTCTCCAGATCGAGCATACTCATAGAGTTTTCGCCCATTGACCTTGACAGCCGAGTACATAGGCGGCACTTGAGTCTGCTCTCCAACCATACTAGCAATGACTTGATCCACTAAGTTTTCATCCAATATTTCCGTCACAGGGCTGAAAGCAATCTGCTCCCCACTAGCATCCTCTGTCGTTGTTGAGCAGCCCAGGGTAATCTCCCCCTCGTAGACCTTGCCTTCCTCCTGCATAAACTCAACCAAGCGCGTCGCCTTGCCCACAGCAATCGGAAGCACCCCGACCACATCTGGATCCAAGGTACCCCCATGACCGATTTTCTTAGTTCCTAAAATTTTGCGCAGCTTAAATACCGCATCATGCGAGGTCATCCCCGCTTCCTTTTTTAAATTGATAATTCCGTTCATTGATTCCTTATTCTGCTAAAAATTCTATTAGTAGTTGATTAAATTTTTTATTTCTTTCAGCCCCACAAGAGCCGTAATGAAGCTGTATTCAAATATCTAGTCAGACTAGAAGCAGTCGTCGGATGGCCTAAATCTTCATAGAGGGGTAGCAAGGCTTCTATGTCTTTCAAGATTGCTTGTCGTATCTGCATCGTTTCCTCCTAGTCGTTCTTCAACGCCTCAAACTTAGCTTTCATAGTTGGATTTTTGCGGGTCAGTTTCTTAACGGAGACGTCATCCAGTTTGTTGTTGGCGAGGCGCAGTTGATTGTCTGATGTCTGAAGTGCCTGTTTGACTGCTTCCATTCGCTTAATGGCTTTGTCAATTTCTTCGATTGCCTTATTGAAATTCTTAGAAGCTGAATTATAATTTTTAGCAAAGGCTACTTTAAAGGTTTCTAAATCATCTTCAAAGTGGGTAATGTCAATATTTTGCTCTCGAACCAGAGCCAGCTCCTGCTTGTATTTAAGAGAATTGAGCGCAGCATTGCGTAAAAGTCCAATGAGCTGGATAAAAAATTGAGGACGAACCACATACATTTTTTCATACTCATGGCTAACATCAACAATGCCAGTGTTGAAATAATCATTATCTGCTTCCAGCATGCTTACCAAAACAGCATACTCACATTTCTTTTCCCTGCGGTCCTTATCCAATTCTTTGTAAAAATCAGCGTTTTTATGCTTCTTCTCCGTACCGTCCGCTTCATTTTTCATTTCAAACATAATAGAAATGATTTCTACTCCGTTTTCATCACACTCACGGAAAATGAAATCCCCTTTGGATCCTCGTGCAGAAACCTGATTATCCTTCTCAAAGTAAGCATTTGGAAAGGCGAAGCTACGAACCTTGTTAAATTCGCTTTCAGCGTAGTGTTCTAAACTCTCTCCAATCGCCTTAGTGGATTGCTGTGCTTTAAAGTTCTTGTAAAATTCTACTTGCTCATTAGCAGCCTTAAGTTGTGCTTCATAATTTTGTTTAACAGATGCAAGGGATAATTCATTTTCTTTCTCTTGCAACAAAAGCTGGTTTTGAATTTGGTCGCGTTCTTTTTCAATATTTGTCAGCGAAGCTTGCATTTCATTTTGGTGTTCCAGTCGAAGACGGTCTAGTTGGGCTTGTAGCTCTACCAATTCTTTTTCTTTATCCGATAGTTTTCCAGACAAAGCCTGCTCTGTATTCTTTTTGATTAGCTCTTTTTGGGATTCAAAATTGGAAATAGTCGCCTTGAGTTCCTGGATTTCAGATTCTTTCTGACTTAAGACCTGCTGTTGCTCATTCTGTGCTTTTTGTTTTTCTAAAGCTAACGCCTGCTCAATTCGAGCATGGATTTCCTTATCAAATTCTGTCGTCCGTACCTGAGCCAAGAGCTCGCTGTATTGACTTTCGTTAACTGTAAAGACTTCCCCGCAGTTGGGACATTTGATTTCGTTCATGGATACCTCTTCATTGATCGTTCTTTATAACATCTTATTATACCATTTCTTATGGTTATTTTAAATCAACAGCTTAAATATAAAAAAGACCGTTGCACATGAACAACAATCCTTTTGCTTGTAAATTAAGCCTGTATCCGCCAACTGGCAGCACTGCGTCTTTCCTGAATAAAGCGACTATATAATCCTTGTTTAGCAAGCAATTCTTGGTGTTTGCCTTGCTCGACTATACGACCTTGATTAAGAACAATAATTTGATCGGCATGCTCTACTGTTTTTAGCCGATGAGCAATCATGATAATGGTTTTATCCTTTGTCAAAGAATGAATGGCTTGCATAAGCGCTTCTTCATTTTCAGGGTCGACATTGGCTGTTGCTTCGTCCAAAATGATAATTGGAGCGTCCTTGATAATGGCACGAGCAATGGAAATCCGCTGCCGTTCTCCACCAGAGAGACTGGCTCCGCCCTCACCAATCTTGGTCTGATACCCCTCTGGCAAAGACAGGATAAAGTCATGACAAGCAGCTTTTTTTGCAGCAGCGACAACTTCTTCATGACTAGCGTCTGGATTTCCAAATTTAATATTATTTTCAATGGTATCTTTAAACAAATAGACCGTTTGAAAAACAAAACTAAAATTACGAATAAGGCTGTCATAACTGTATTCTTTCACATCATGACCGTCTAAGCTAATACTGCCACTCTCTATATCCCAGAAACGAGCAATGAGATTGCAAAGAGTTGTCTTTCCAGAGCCAGAGGGTCCCACAAGAGCTGTCGTCGTCTTTTCTGGAATATCCAACGATACATCATCAATAATTTTCTTACTCTCATAGGAAAAATTGACATGATTCAGCTTGATATTGCTGGTTTTTGGCTGCAAATCTTTTCCGCTAATATCCATTGGTTTAATCGACAAAACTTTGTTGACCATATCAACTGATAAATCAACAATGCGAAGAAGAGAAGAAAAACTGCCAACTCCATCCAGACTTTCGTAAATCATAAAAGCACTGATGAGCATCATGATACAAATCAAAAGGTTCATACTGCCTTTTAGGTAAAAGTAAATAGAGAACAGTCCCATAATCGTTCCAGTCAGCTTGGTAATCATCCCTTGCAGAGCGATATAAGGCGAGGTAACCCAAGTCAGCTTTGTATCTAAATGCCTTTTATTCTCAATAGCATGCGATAGCTTTTTAGATGATGATTGAACAATATTATAGTTCTTTACTTCCGCAATCCCTTGACTGTATTCCAGTACAATTGCTACCAAATCTGTATCAGCTTGTTGTTTAGCTTCTGATACATTCCCAGCTTGCCAACGCATCAATCCATTTGGCAAGAGAAACAGTATCAATCCTGCCAACAAGATTAAACCAATTCGCCAATCGTAGATAAATACAAAAACCGTAATAGTTCCTGCCGTTAGGAATCCTTCCAACGTCATCATAACAACCCGAGTAGCAACATCTGCTAGACTTTCAAGTGTATTGGTTGTAACGCTGGTAATTTGTCCCAGACTATTTTGATTAAAATACCCCATTGGCAGGTAGCGCATGTGTTCAGCAATTTCAATCCGCTTATGAGTACATGTATGATAGCCCGCTTCTGTCTGCAACATCGTAACTTTCAGGCTAATCAAAATGTTAAAAATAACAGACAAGAGCATAATTCCAAGAGAGAGCCATACAATCTGCATAGAAACATCATTGTTAATGATAGCCATAACAACCAACCCAATAGCTGGAATCCGAAAAGCAATAATGAAAGCCTTTAGAACCCCTAAACAAACAGAAGTGTAGAATTTCTTACGATCTTCTTCCGTACAAAAATCAAAGAATTTTTTCAATGTACTAAGCATCTGCCAATCCTCCTTCCGTCATTTTATCGCTATCTTTTACTGCTATATGAGCTTGCCACATAGAAGCATAAAGCGGACAAGTCTTCTGCAAATCTACATGTTTTCCTTTTGCCTCAATACGTCCGTCATTAACTACGACAATCTGATCTGCACTTGCAATCGTTGAAAGACGGTGAGCAATGACCAGAAGCGTACGACCTTCTATCAAACGAGCTAAACTAGACTGAATGAGAGCTTCATTTTCAGGATCGGTATAAGCCGTTGCCTCATCCAAAATAATGACTAGTGCGTTTTTCAGCATAGCTCGTGCAATTGCAATCCGTTGTCGTTCTCCACCAGATAAATGATTACCACCAGTTCCAACACGGGTCTCAAAACCATTTTCTAAATTACTAATAAAATCATAGCAGCCGCACTTGCGAGCAATGTCAATCACTTCTTCATCCGAAGCAGCGGAATTACCCATACGAATATTTTCCATAATCGTTTCATCAAAAAGGTAATTATCCTGTGTGACATAGGCAATCTGACGACTGTAATAATCAAGAGGTAGGTTTTGAATGTCCACGCCACCAAAGGTAATACTACCAGAATTGACATCCCAGAAAGAAGCTAGAAGTTTAGCAATCGTAGATTTCCCTGAGCCAGAAGGGCCGACAAGAGCAGTTACTGTATCAGGCTCAATCGTTAAGGAAATACTATGCAATACTTCTTCCTTATCTGAATAACCAAAGCTAACATCTGTCATTCGCAGTTCTGTTCCCTTTGGAATGTCCGTTAATTCTGTCGGACGAGGCAAATCAATTTTTTCCAAAATAGCAATCACTTCACCAAAGATTGTCGCAATTTTCCGTAAATCATCCATATAGGAAGCCACTAAAATAAATGGTGTCAAAAGACTAAGAGACAGAATGATTAGTAAAATAAAGTTACTAGCTGTTAGGCTACCTTGAAGGTAAAAGAGAGTTCCAAAAGGGAGTAAGAAAAGCAAACCAGACGGTAAGAAAGCTGTAACAATGCCCATTTCAACTACGCACTTGCGCATCCATTCAATAAAGCAATCAGCTCCTTCTTTGGCAGCCTTGACAAATTTATCGTAAGAAAATTTCTCTTTTCCAAAAACCTTGATGACTTCAATCCCATTGATGTATTCTACTGCTGTATCATTGAGCTTCTTCGTTTTCTCGACTGTATTTTCAAAATCACCTTCGCTCTTGCGTAGCATATTCCCATAAGCTAAGATAACAATCGGGATTGTCAGAAGCGAAAGCATGGTTAGGCGCCAATCAATCACTAACATGGCAATTAAGATAATAAAGGGACCAAATAGCCCGGATGTAAACTCAGGAATTAAGTGTGCCAAAGTTACTTCTGTGGCATCCACTCGCTCAACAATGATATTTTTGTAAGTTCCAGAAGATTGACTTAAAACCGTTCCCAGAGGCAATTTGGCCAATTTCTCTGTCAGACGATAGCGCATTTCTGCTAAAATCTTAAAGGTTGCTGTATGAGACAAGAGCGTCGAAATCCCGTGAAATCCCCAATGTGCTATCCATGCCAGTCCTATCCAAATGGACTGAAGAACATAAAAATTCCAATCTCGATTGCCTTGTAAGAGCTGATTGATGATATTTCCTACAAAAAAATAAGGAAAAAATCCGCATAAAACAGATAAAAAGGCAAAAACAAGACTAACAATAAAATAAAATTTGTGAAGAGAGACAAATTCCAGTATCCAAGATACAACCGACTTTTTCTTCATACAAATCCCTTCTTTCTCCTAAAAAACAAATAAAGAACCCTAGTCAAACAATTCATGATATGCTGTCATTTAATTTATACTTATATTATAAATTCTGACAATTCTAATGTCAAACAAAAATAAAAAAGTGAGACAGAAATCAGTAGTTTCGTAGAAACCTGATTTCTATCCCACCTCCACACAGCTCGAAAGGTTTGGGAAACCTTTCGAGGTTGGAAATAAAGTCAAATGAAGCTTGAAAAAGTAGACACTGCTATCAGTTTTTATATTTTTGTGCCATACGTTCAATCATTTCTGTTATTTGCACACGAATCTTTGTTGGCTCCAGCACTTCCACATTGTCTCCAAAAGAGAGAATATAGCAGTACAGACTATAATCATTTGGAATTTCTATATCTACATACAAATTTCCTTGCTCATCTTCTTTGACTGGACAATCCAGTTCATCATATACTCTAAAAGCAACTTTTTTATTAAATTTCAGCTTGACTCGTACGACCTCTTCCAATCGCGCTTCTTTTTCCAAGCTAACATTGTCAAAGTTATCTGCAAAATGTTGTGGTAAAAGCTTTAGCTGGCTTATGCGAGAAAGTTTAAAATAACGAAAATCATTTCGGACTAAGCAAAATGCATGAAGATACCAGGATTGTCCTTTAAAAAGCAGGCGGACTGGTTTTACTTGACGCTGGGTGCACTCTTCTTTGTTGCTAACATACGAAAAGGAAATCACTTGCTTTCTGATGATTGCATTTTTCAAATTCTGAAATAGCTCTTCATATTTCTTGCTATTGGACCAGCTGGTAAAATCTACTTCTATCCAGTTTGGTTGGTTCAATTTAAATAAAGCCGATAGTTTGGTCAAAAGCTCGTTTTCATGCAGAAGACCCGTAACCCCTAATCCTTGTAAAGCAACCAACAGTTGCTCTTTTTCCGATTGATTAAGCAAAGAACTATTTAGGACAAAATCCTCCGTCAGTCGAATGCCTCCGTCTCTGCCTTGTGTCGTGTAAATTGGAATACCTGCGCTGCTAAGTCGGTCAACATCTCGATAAATCGTTCTAACAGATACTTCAAATTGTTCTGCCAGCTCCTTCGCTGTAACGTTATCCCTTTCTAAAAGAACATACACTATTCTAAATAATCTACTCTCTGTCATAGACCGTGCCTTTCCATGAACACCTTATCTCAATTTCTCTAAAATCTTTTGAAAAGTCTCTTGATTGCTCTGCCAGTATAATATATCAGGCACCTTTTTAACTTCTGTCCACATAAAATCAATGTGCTCATCAGAAATACGAATATCTTTTTGCTTTGTTTCCACAAGAAAAAGTGTTTTAAAAATGGTCAAGTCTTCATCAATAACAACTGTGTGATGACCGACTTGCAACAGTTTTGTTAGCTCGATTTCCAGTCCAGTTTCTTCAAAAATCTCACGAATACAAGCTATTTCAGAACTTTCACCATTTTCAATGCCACCAGTAATCGGTTGCCAGAAAGAAAGTTGTTCAGTTTTAACTTTTAAGAGCAAAATTTCCTTAGCAATCGGGTTATAAATCCAGGCTTCAATGGAATATTTCATCGCAGTAGTCCCTTAGATTTCACTTTTTCTCAATTGGTGCAACACTTGCCAACAGTTTCTTTAATCCAACCTCTGGGAAATTGATTTTCAATTCTTGGCTACTATCGCTGCCTGACACTTCCAATACCGTTCCGTCTCCCCATTTTTTATGGTGAGCAATATCACCGATAGCCCAATCAATAGTCGGCTGATTAGCAGCTACATTCTTACCAAATGGCAACTGGCTTGAGGAAATGCTGCTCGGTGCAGCTTGCCGCTTGCGTTCCTGCAATGCTTGAGCGAGACTCATTCCTTGACCAAACTGAACAGTTTTACCATTCACATAGGAAGCTTTAAAGGATGTATTAGCAGGTCGAGCCAAGCCTTGATAATCTAGCAAGCTTGAGCTAATTTCATTGAGAAAACGAGTTGGACGATTGTAATTGGTTTTTCCGTATAGCAGGCGCGAGTTTGCATTGGTTAGGAACAAGACTTTTTCAGCACGAGTAATTCCAACATAGGCTAATCGGCGCTCTTCCTCTAGCTCGTCTTCATCTTCAGCCGCACGACTAAGTGGAAAGACATTCTCTTCCATACCAATGATGAAAACCACTGGAAACTCTAATCCCTTGGCAGCATGCAGTGTCATAAGTGTCACTTCCGAGCTTTCCTGAACACCATCATCTGTATCCGCAATCAAAGCCAAATCATTGAGAAAACGGCTAAGTCTATCTAAACCAGTCTCTTCAGTATCATTTTCTGAATCTTCGTCAAAATTCTTAGTAACAGAAAGAAATTCTTCGATATTTTCAATCCGAGCCTGACTTTCCAGTGTAGCTTGAGCTACTAATTGCTCGGTGTAACCAGTCCTTTCAAGCACCAGCTCGACCAATTCTGTCACGGTCAATTCGTCCAATTGCTCGCGCAGATTCAAAATGAGATTGGCAAAGTCAAAAACAGCCTGAGCAGCTTTCCCCTTAACAGGTGAGAGCATAATCTGCGAAGAAGCATCCAAAAGAGACATCTCTTGACCAGCTGCAAAATTACGAATTTTCTCCACTGTACCCGGTCCGACTCCCCGCTTAGGCTCATTGACCACACGCTCAAAACTGATGTTGTCGCTAGTATTAGCGATGAGATTGAGATAGCTGATGACATCTCGAATTTCCTTACGACTATAAAACTTAGTCCCCCCCACCATGGTGTAAGGAATATTAGCTTTTAGGAGAGCTTCCTCAATATTCCGAGATTGGGCGTTAGTTCGATAAAGAACAGCAAAATCCCGATAGACATAGTCAGATGTGCTAGATAATTCATCAATGGTTTTGGCTACAAAGAGAGCTTCATCTTGCTCATCATTAGCCCGATAATAAACAATATCTTCACCGTCAGCATTTTGTGTCCAGAGATTCTTCGGACGGCGGTTGCGGTTATTTTTGATTACATCATTAGCAGCTTGCAGAATGGTCTTGGTTGAGCGATAATTTTCTTCCAAAAGAACAACTTTAGCTTCAGGATAATCCTTTTCAAAATCCAAGATATTTTGCATATCAGCACCTCGCCAGCCATAAATAGACTGGTCGGCATCACCAACTACACAGATATTTTTAAAACGTGAAGCCAACAGTTTAACCAGTTGGTACTGAGCGTGGTTCGTATCTTGATACTCGTCCACATGGATGTATTGATAGCGCTGCTGGTAATAAGTCAACACATCTGGATTTTTATCAAAAAGGCGCAAGGTCAGCATGATTAAGTCATCAAAATCCATCGCCTCTGACTGGCGCAGTTCCTTTTGGTACATTTCATAGCACTTCGCCACAATCTCTGTGTACATATCTCCTGCTAAAGCTACATAGGCCACTTCATCAATCAAATCATTTTTCGCATTGGAAATCGTGCCTAAAATAGCTCGTTCATTCCACTTTTTAGGATCTAAATTGAGCGTTTTAAGAATTCGTTTCATCAGAGTCCGTTGCTCACTAGGATCGACAATCGTAAAATTGCGGTTATAGCCAATATGGTCAGCTTCCCTACGCAAAATCCGCACGCACATCGAGTGAAAAGTCGCAATCAAGCAATCTTCTGTTGCTGGATTGAGAGTATAAGCACGCTCCTTCATCTCACGAGCTGCTTTATTGGTAAAAGTAATCGCCAAGATATTCCAAGGATTGACTAACTTTTCATCAATCAAATAAGCAATACGGTGAGTTAGGACACGGGTTTTCCCAGACCCAGCTCCTGCCATAATCAGCAAAGGGCCTTCCGTTGTTTGAACTGCCTCCGCCTGACGGTCATTCATACCAGTTAATAAGGGATTCATCTTTTTTCCTCTTTCAAAGTCAATGACTCTATTATAACAAAAATCATCCATAAGCTAAACCAGAAAGGAGAGACTTTCTATCATTTCTTCCCTTATAAACGTTTGAAAAATCAATAAAAAAGCGTTATAATAAACATTCTGAAAGGAAAACGCATGAATAATCCAGCAAAGAATCTTAAACTCGCAGAGCGTGGCGCTATCTTAGCCATTCTAGCCTATATCGTTTTATCCATTGCTAAAATCATTGCCGGATCTGTCTTACAATCCTCCAGTTTGACAGCCGATGGTTTTAATAATGTTTCGGATATTGTTGCTAATATTGCCGTTTTGATAGGACTTCGTATGGCACGCAAACCGGCTGACACGGATCACAAATTTGGTCACTGGAAAATTGAAGACTTGGCTAGTCTTGTCACTTCTCTTATCATGTTTTTTGTTGGCTTTGATGTTCTGATTGATACCGTTCAAAAAATTATCTCTCGCCAAGAAACAACTATTGATCCTTTAGGCGCTATCGTCGGGATTATTTCCGCCTTAGTCATGACAGGAGTGTATTTTTACAATAAAGCTTTAGCAAAAAAAGCACAGTCTAAAGCACTCGACGCAGCTGCCAAAGACAATTTATCTGATGCCATTACTTCGCTTGGTACAACCATTGCAATCATCGCAAGCGCCTTCAATTTCCCGATTGTGGATAAACTGGTTGCCATCATTATTACATTTTTCATTCTTAAAACAGCTTACGAAATTTTCATGGAATCTTCTTTTAGTTTATCAGACGGCTTTGATGAAAATCTTTTAAAAGAATACAAAGAAGCCATTTTAGAAATTCCCAAAATTTCCCGTGTTAAATCTCAAAGAGGGCGGACTTACGGTAGCAACATCTACCTTGACCTCATTTTAGAAATGAATCCTGACTTATCTGTCTATGAAAGTCACGAAATTGCCGATCAAGTTGAAAATATGCTCAAAGAACGCTTTGGTGTCTTTGATATTGACATCCACATTGAACCTGCTCCTATCCCTGAAGATGAAATATTGGACAATGTTTATCGAAAGTTATTTATGAGAGAACAATTGGTTGAGCAGGGAAGCCAATTAGAGGACTTACTAGCGCCTGAATTTGTGTACATTTCCCAAGACGGTTGCCAAATGAACAAAGAAGAATTTCAAATTGAAAAAGGAAAGCAATCTCCTATCAAAAATTTCCAATTAACTTCTATCAGCCAAAAAACCAAACTAATTTGCTATGAAGAAGACGGGATTATTCATACCAGCCTTTGGCGTCGTCACGAAACATGGCAAAATATTTTCCACCAGGAAACACGAAAAAACGAGAGCGAACAACAGTCGTAATTCCATAGAAATCGGCTTTGTTATTTCACTCCCACAAGGCTAACAAGGAGTTTTGCTATAAAAAACAAGGCTGAGATAAAAATATTCTCAGCCTATTTTTTTAGGAATTTATCAGTAAAGCAAACTAATTTGTCCCCCGTTTCTCACAATCAATAAATCATCAAACCCAAAGCCCTCACTAAGATGATACTACTAGTGAAAACTTTGGGTTTTATCTTTACTTCTTCTGTGGGTGATTGGTGCAACAATCAGATGTTCTCTCATTTTTTGACTTCATCTGTCGCAATATCCTCACCAAACCATTTGTTTGCTATTTTTTGAAATTGACCTGTTTGATATAATTTTTTGAATGCTTGGTTTATGTTTTCAACGAGCTGCTTATCTGTTTTTCTAGCGCCTACTGCAAAGGATTCGCTATCAAATCCGGCTGGGAAAACATAATAATCCGGCAAAATCCCCTCTTCTTTTAAATAATAATTAGCATAAACTCGGTCAATCAACAACCCATCAATCCGATTATTTTGCAAATCAATCAACGCCTCTGTAAAACTTTGATATTGAGCAGCTTTATGATTTTTAACCAGATTCTTCAAAAGCTCCGGATGAGCCTCAAACTCATCGTAACCCGAAGAACCTGTCTGAGCGCCAAGAATTTTATCCTTCATGTCAGCTGTTTTTGCAATATTAGATGACTTTTTAGCAACTAATACCTGCTCATTTTTCATATAAGGAATGGTGAACTGTATTTTCTTCCGCCGCTCATTGGTTGCCGAATACCCATTCCAGATAAGATCAATCGTTCCATTTGTGAGCTCCGTTTCTTTCATATCCCAATCAATCGGCTGCCAATTCACTTTTATCCCATATTCTTTAAAAACAGCATTTGCCAAGTCAATATCAAAACCAACATATTGACCATTTTTTTGTTCAAATCCCATAGGAACAAATGTATTGTCAAAACCAATAGTAATGCTCTTTTTTTGTTGGTATTTTGACCAATTATCTACTTTAGGGTTGCTAACATTGCTACAAGCTGTAAGGAGCAAAAAAAGAATCAAACCACAGATCGCAAGAACATAACGTTTTATCTTCATATTCTCCTCCTATTTAGACTGCACTTTGAGAATCGTATCTGCAATATTTTCTGCAAACTTCAAATCATGGGTCACTACAATTTGCGTCATTCCTAGCTCACGATTCTGAAGAATCAACTTTTCAACTTCAAGACGCAATTCCGGATCCAATGCGGAAGTTGGCTCATCATAACCGATAATTTCTGGGTCAATCATCATCGCACGAGCTAATGCTACACGCTGTTTTTGACCACCTGATAAAGAATAAGGATACGCTTTTGCATATTCTGCTAGTCCCAATCGGGTCAACAAGCCAATTGCTTTCTTTTCTGCGTCCTCTTTTGTAAAATGTTTTGTTTTAATGGGTGATAAAGTTAAATTCTCAAAAACCGTTAAATGTGGAAATAGCTGAAAATCTTGAAACACAAATCCCAATAGATTACGTTTTTCAAGTTCATCTAAGGGAAGCTCTTCGCCATTGTAAATAATGTCACCCGAATCAATTGTTTCCAAGCCAGCTAACATCCGCAATAATGTCGTTTTCCCGCCGCCAGACGGTCCTACAATGGCAAGGATTTGCTTTTCTGGCACCTTTAAATTCAAGTCGGAAATAATTTGCTTTTCGCCAAACCTTTTGCTAATATTCTTTAATTCTAACATAAGCGCCTCCTACTTATAGTAGCTATATCTCTTTTCAACTTGCTTCGATACAATCGTCACAAGACCAATCAAGATCAGGTAAATAGCCCCCGCTATAAACATCGGTGCTAAACTCGCATCACGATTGGCTGCAGTCCGACTAGCCAAGATTAAGTCGGAAACACCAAGCGCATAAACAAGGGATGTATCTTTTACCAACGTCATTACTTCATTAAAGACACTAGGAAGCACCACTTTGACAACTTGCGGTAAAATGATAAACCGTATCGTTTGAAATGGTGTAAACTTCAAAACCTTAGCCGCCTCATATTGTCCTGCTGGAATGGATAAAATCCCACCACGGAAAATTTCGGCGAAATAAGCAGCATAATTTAGCGTGAATGCTATGATAGCTGCTGGAAGCCGATCCAAACGTACACCAATACTTGGCAACACATAATAAATAAAAATTAGTTGTAACAAGAGAGGTGTACCGCGCATAATCCAAATATAAATATTTATAAGCCAATGAAGCAGCTTAAAGTGGATTTGCATTAAAAAGGAAATCACAATTCCAAGTGGTATGGATAAAACTAAGACTAAAACAAATACTTGTAAAGTCACCAATGCGCCATTCAATAAGCTTGGCAAAACTTCAAAAATATAGTTCATGCGTACACCTCCTAAATAAATATTTATCATTATATCAAAAATTTTTATATATTCAACATCTTTTTGCAAATATATCCATAAAAATTTAATAATTACCGCAAAAACTTCCTTTTCTAAAGAATAAAAAAACAAAATAGTTGAACTACTTTGTTTTAATAAATCCAAATTGATTAAGCGGGAGTACTCTAAATGAGATGACTCCTTTAATTTGTTTCTCTGTAATCAAGCCAAACTTCCGACTATCTTCCATATCTTGCCGATTATCATTCAGAATCAGATATGACTGCGCTGGAATTTTATTTGCATTCGATTTAGTTAATGTCTGAATGGTGAAATCATGAGTAAAATAACCCGTACTAGTAGCTTTTGCTAAGTACTCTTCCTTAGCCTTCGTTAAATAATCTTCTGACTTGATTTTATTATTTAAGTAAAGAACATCATCCATATAAACAACGGAGTCATTTCCTAGACCAATGACACGTCCGACATGCTCTTTTCCCTTCACCTCGTACAAGACAAAATCATCTCTTTTGATTGCTTCATTTTTATTGGCAATAACAACATCTTTATCTTGCAAAAAATGATTCGCATCTTTTGCAGTAATCCTGTATGGTGTAAAAATAAAAATTCGCAAACAAGCAATGATTATCACAACAATAGATAAAAAAATAACATTCCTAATTAAATCTCTTTTAACCATAGTCTCTCCTCTTCTTCTACTCATTATATCATGTTTTCAGAAAATAAACAAAGGTAGGAAAGTCAACTCTTATCTCTGCTCCCATTTACAACTAAAAAGCCTATCAATCAGATAATCGTTGGATTGATAGGCTAGTTTTCTGAATGAAATAGATTAACGGACTGTACGGATACGCATTGTGTTTGTTCCACCAGTTCCGACCGGAACACCAGCTACAATCACAATATTGTCGCCAGATTCCACAAGACCACTTTCAAGAGCAACTTTTTCAGCAACTTCAAACATATCATCAGTAGATGCAGGTTTTTCAGTCACTACTGGAATAACACCCCAGTTCAACATCAATGAACGTTGTGTCAATTCATCAAATGTAATTGCCAAGATGTCAGCATCTGGACGATATTTAGAAATCAAACGAGCTGTATTTCCTGATTCAGTCATTGTTACAACCAATTTGATGTCCATTGAGTTTGTAGCATCTTTAACAGCTGAAGCCACAACTTCTGTCTTAGAACTACGTGCGTAATCAACTGATGACAAGCGTCCATACTCGTTCAATAGAGTTTGAGCGTTTTTATCAATTGTAGCCATTGTTGTTACAGATTCAAGTGGGTATTTACCATTTGCAGATTCACCTGAAAGCATTGTTGCATCTGTTCCGTCAATAACAGCGTTAAATACGTCTGATACTTCTGAACGAGTCGCACGTGGTTTTTCAGTCATTGTTTCAAGCATGTTTGTTGCTGTGATCGCAATTTTACCAGCTGCATTGACTTTTGTGATAATCATTTTTTGGTAAACTGGAACCATTTCAAATGGTACTTCAATACCCATATCACCACGAGCAATCATGATACCGTCCGCTACTTCAAGAATTTCATCCAAGTTTTCGATACCTTGTTGGTTTTCGATTTTAGCGAACAATTTCACATGTCCATTACCAGTTTCTTCACAGATTGCACGAACTTCGTTGACGTCTTTTGCAGTACGTACGAATGAAATAGCGATAAAGTTAATTCCTTGTTCAAGACCAAAACGAATATCGTCATTGTCGCGTTCAGCAAGTGCTGGGAAAGGAATTTTTGTATTTGGAATATTAACACCTTTTTGTTTAGCGATAATACCGTCGTTTTCAACTTCTACTTCAAATTCACGTGTAGCAGGATCTTTTGCAATAACGCGAAGACCAAGTTTACCGTCATCAACAAGAACTTGTTTTCCAACTTCAACATCGTCATAGATATCAAGTGCACCAGCAACATTCAATGCGATAACTTCACGAGTTGATTTGATACCTTGTTTAGTTGCAACACGAATTTTTTCACCTGTTTTGTAAGAATATTCTTTAGCATCGCCTTCAAATAATTCTGTACGGATTTCAGGACCTTTAGTGTCAAGAAGGTAACCAACTTTTTGACCAGCAATTTCTTCAGCACGATGAACAGTAGCCATACGGTCACCTTGCTCTGCGTGGTCACCATGTGAGAAGTTGAAACGGAAAGTGTTAGCTCCAGCTTCGATCAATTTAGCGATATTTTGCGCTGATGCTTCAACGTCAAGCTTTTCACCCCAATATCCGTCTTCACCGAATCTTTTACCACCACGGATTTCTACCGCAGGACCTAAAGTTGCAACGATTTTTACACGTTTATTCATGATATCTGAAAACTCCTTTTTATTTAATGGTCTTTATGACCAGGATAACAAATTTAAATTACATTGAAATGCTACGGTTTAATTTAGCGAGATCAAGATCAGCTTTGTGTGGATTATTTACAATAATCTTGCCGTCTTCAGTTAAACTAAACAAAGCACCTTCTTCTGCTGTACCGAGGATTGGATTTTCAACCATTTGTTCGTTGCGAATACCAACCGCAACACCACCAATACCTTTTTTAAGAAGGCTAACGGCATGAGCACCCATACGTGAAGCAAGAACACGGTCACGTGCAGTTGGTGAGCCACCACGTTGAATATGTCCAAGTTCCGTCACACGAAGATCGCTCACATCACCAGCTTCTTTCAACTTCTTACCAAATTCATCGGCCGACATAACACCCTCTGCCAGAACGATAATGTTATGCTTCTTTCCTTCTTCATAGCCACGTTTAATGCTAGCGACGATATCCTCAATCTTAAAGTCTTCTTCGGGAACGATGATTTCATCAGCTCCTGTAGCAATACCAGCCCAGAGAGCAATGTCTCCAGCGTTACGTCCCATGACTTCAACAACAAAAGTACGACGGTGACTAGATGATGTGTCACGAATCTTATCAATGGCGTCCATTGCAGTTGTTACAGCGGTATCAAAGCCGATTGTGAAGTCTGTACCAACAATATCATTGTCAATCGTGCCAGGAAGTCCGACAGCTGGGAAACCATGTTCTGTCAAACGCATAGCACCATGGTAAGAACCATCACCACCGATAACTACGACTCCTTCAATCCCATGTTTTTTAAGTTGCTCAATCCCTTTTAATTGTCCTTCTAATTGGGCAAATTCTGGATAACGAGCTGAGTGAAGGAAAGTACCACCACGTGAAATAATATCTCCAACCGATGCAGCATCAAGCGGATAAATCTCACCAGCAACCATGCCGGCATAGCCGTCATAGATACCGTAAACTTCCATTCCTTCTGAAATTGCTTTACGAACAACTGCACGGATAGCAGCGTTCATACCAGGGGCATCACCACCACTAGTCAAAACAGCAATACGTTTCATTTGTTTGCGCTCCTTTTTCTTTTTACATTCACCCTTGATTATACCACAATCAAAACCAAAATTCCTCTTTTTTCCTAACTTTTTATTGATAAATCGTTTTCATGGTTATTTTTTTCAATTCTTCTTGTAATTTCTCTGATTTTTGAACACGATATTGAGTGATTGCTACTGTTTTTCTTTCATTTTCATATCGAAGAACAACCGGAATATCTCCTCGAAATTTCCGTAAAATAGCGGATATTGCTGCATCGCTTTCGTGATCTTCTACTTGTATCCAAAAACGTTCTGTAACAGCTTCCTGCAAATCATTTAAAATCAACTGCAAACGCTCCTCTCGTTTTTGAACGCGACCAGTCAGATAATAGAAGCCTTTTTCATGCAAACCTTTGCTGAACTGTTTGAAAGCGTCTGGAAAGACTGTTACCTCCATTTTTCTTTTAGCATCACTTACTTGCAAGAAGGCCATATTTTCCCCCGTTTTGGTACGGATGACACGAATGGACAAAATCTCTCCTAAAATCGTTGCATGATTGTTTTCAACTAGCTCTTGAATAGGGGTAAAGGATTGAGTAGCAGTTTTTGCAAGCTTTACCAAAGGATGCTCGCTCAAACCGACACCAATGATTTCTTTTTCTAACTCGAATTTCTCTGCTTCTGTATAATCCTCTGCTTCTGTCCAGCTGTAATTTGTATCTGCAAAAAGACTGCCCAGCTCATCCGCAAAGACAAATAAGTTCGGAAGATTTTGTAGGATTTTTTGGCGATTCTTTTCAAATACATCAAACAAACCGACTTGTACCAAAGGGGTTATCAACTGAATCTTATGATATTGCGTTGGCAACTTCATAATAAAATCTTCCACATTTGTAAATGGGCGGTTTTCAATAATCCAATAAGCAAAATCTCGTGGTAAACCTTTGATATTTTTCAGTCCTAAATAAATCTGCTTATCTTGAAACTTATCTCTATAAGGAATGTTATTGATATTTAAAGAGGCAACTTGAAAGTCGAATTCTAGCGCATCTGTGATGTAATCACTGCTTGAATAATTCAGCATAATATCAAAGAAAATATCAGGATAATGCACCTTGAAATAAGCCAACTGAAAAGCAAGTGCAGAATAGGCATAGGCGTGGCTGCGGTTGAAGCCATAACCTGCAAACTTTTCCATAACTGCAAATACTTCTTTTGCTTTAGTTTCAGAATGCCCAAGTTCGAAAGCTCCTGTGACAAACTCTGCTTCCATTTTGTGCATTTCGGCAACATTTTTCTTACCCATGGCACGACGTAGAATGTCAGCTTTTCCGAGTGAAAATCCTCCAAACCGCTGCGCCACTTGCATTACTTGCTCTTGGTAAAGCATAATACCGTAAGTTGGCGCCAAGATGTCTTCCAAACTTGGATCCAGCATTTCCACCTTTTCTTGTCCATGCTTTCTTCTGACAAAATTATCTATATAGTCACTAGCTCCTGGACGATTGAGTGAAGTTGTTGCAACCACTTCTTCAAATTGAGCTGGCTGCACCCGTTTCAAAAGGTTAATGGCACCTGCTTGCTCAAATTGAAAAATCCCTTTGGTTCTGCCAGCAGCGAAAAGCTGCAAGGTTGCTGCATCTTCTAAGTTAATCTTTGCAATGTCAATAGCGACACCGTATTTCTCCAAAGCTGCTTCTTTCATTCGTTGAACAAAAGTCAGATTGCGCAAGCCAAGGAAATCCATCTTGAGCAGACCGTTACTCTCAACACCATGTGCATCGTATTGCGTGATATACATATCTTCCCCGTATTTAAGTGGAATGTGATCTGTCAAATCATTGTCACTCATCACCACACCTGCTGCATGGATAGAGGTTTGACGAGGGTTCCCTTCAATTTTTTTCGCAATTTCAAAAGCTTTTTGATATTCCAGCTTACTGTTAATAATCTGACGAAAAGACATATTTTTTTCATAAGCTGAAGTCAATGTGTCACGAAAACTGATTTTACGAGTAATGTTGGTCAATTCATATTCTGGCACCCCGTAGCGTTTAAAAACGTCACGAATTGCTTGCTTAGCCCCAAAAGTAGAATAGGTCACGATTTGCGCTGTATGCATCGTCCCGTAACGATCGCGGACATAGCGGATAAATTCCGGGCGATAGACATCGGGAATATCAATATCAATATCAGGCATAGTATAACGTTCCAGATTTAAAAAGCGCTCAAAAAGGAGGTTCTTTTCGACAGGATCAATCCCTGTAATTTCAAGAGCATAGGCAACTAGGCTTCCAACTGCAGATCCACGCCCCATACCCATATAATAGCCCTGGCTGCGACCAAAGCGCAATAAATCCCAGACAATCAAAAAGTAGTCGTCAAACCCCATTTGGTGGATGACAGACAGCTCTTGCTGCAATCGTTCTTTATAAATCGAACCATTCAGTCCTTTTTTCTCTAATCCTATTTCTGCTCGTTCTTGTAATTCTTCTGCTGCTGGTCGTTCTGGATTAAAACGTGGTAATTTCAACTCTGTATTGATTTCGTAATGAATGCCTGCAACTAGCCGCTTTAAATTATCCAGACTTTCTGGATAATTTTCTTGAAAGGATTGTGTGAATTGCTCAGGTGATAAGAGATACTCGTGATTTGGCAAATTTCCAACTTCCCGCAAGCTACTATTTTCACGAATGGCACATAACATTTGCAAGGTTTCTAAATCCCCTGTATCAAAATAGCGAACTGTCTGCAAAGGTAAGGTTGCATGAGAAAACGCCTGCTTAGGAGTGTCAGGAAATACGCCAATATAAAACTCTCGTCCCAAGTCTAAGGCTTCAATGCCCTCAAACACAGGCACAATAATCGCTATCCCTTCCAATAAGTGCTGAAATTCTTCCCACTTGCTTTTTCCTATCATCTTTAAAGTAGAAAGTTTCATTAAATTGCGATAACCTTGACTGTCAAGAGCTAGAAAGTGGAGATTAAGAGGAAATCCAGTGTAATCCAAGGTCATTTCTATACCTAAAAGCGGCTGAATTCCTTGCTCAGTCGCCGTTTCCATGAAATGATAAGCCCCATAGAGATTATCAATATCCATTATCCCTAGAGTTTGATAGCCTAAATTTTTAGCTGTTTCTACATATTTTTTTATAGAAATCAAACTATCCATAAATGTATAAACAGTTTTGGTATCTAATTGAGCAACCACGGCATCCTCCTTTGATCCTTCTTTTTTCTATTATACTAAATTTCTGGCTTGCTTGCTAAAGAAAAAACGATAGAAGTTTTTTCTAAAGGCTTGCTATTTTTAAAAAAAAATTGTATTATTTAATTAGCACAAAGATACAGAAGAAAGGAGAAATCATGAGTTGGACTTTTGATAATAATCTGCCCATTTATTTACAAATCATGGACAGGATAAAACTACAAATCATCTCCAATCAACTACAAGCTGGCGAAAAGCTGCCTGCTGTTAGAGAATTGGCTGCTGAAGCGGGGGTCAATCCAAATACAATCCAGCGAGCTTTATCTGACTTGGAAAAGGAAGGATTTGTCTATTCTCAACGAACATCAGGACGTTTCGTTACAGATAATCGCGACTTGATTTTACAAGCAAGACAAAAACTTTCTGAGAAGGAAGTGAAAAATTTTGTAAACAATATGACTCGCTTCGGCTATCACAAAGAAGAACTACCAACTATCATTGCAGATTATATAAAAGGAGTTTAGGAAATGGTATTACTTGCATTTGAAAATGTCTCAAAATCATACGGTAGCACACCGGCTTTAGAGCACATCAATTTTGAAATTGAAGCCGGAAAAATTATCGGCTTACTTGGTCCAAATGGCTCTGGAAAAACAACCATGATAAAACTAATCAACGGTTTACTTCAACCAAATGACGGAAAAATCCTCATCGACGGGCTTCAACCGTCGTCAGAAACTAAGAAAATCGTATCTTATTTACCAGATACGACTTACCTAAACGAAAATATGAAAGTCAAAGATGCTTTGCAGTATTTTCAATCTTTCTATGCAGACTTTGAGATAGAGCGTGCACAGGCACTCTTGCAAGATCTTCATATTGACGAAAATTTGACATTCAAAAAATTGTCTAAAGGAAACAAAGAAAAAGTTCAGTTGATTTTAGTCATGAGCCGCCAAGCCAAACTGTACGTTCTGGATGAACCTATTGGAGGGGTTGACCCAGCAGCGCGGGATTACATTTTAAAGACGATTATCAACAATTACTCACCTAGCGCTTCCGTTCTCATTTCAACGCATTTGATTTCAGATATTGAACCAATCCTAGATGAAATCATCTTTATTGATAATGGCAAGATTGTTCGACAAGGGAATGTAGATGATATTCGCTATGAGTCTGGTGAATCTATTGACCAGCTCTTCCGCCAAGAATTTAAGGCTTAGAACAAAGGAGATTGACTATGTTTTGGAATTTATTAAAATACGAATTTAAAAATGTAAATAAGTGGTATTTAGGATTATATGGAATCGTACTCTTTCTATCTATTAGTATTGGACTTTGGCTAAGACATTTTGCAAATGGAAGGAACTTTTTCGACCGTTTGCAGTCTTCTACTAATGAAGCAGGGAGTATGACAAGTACTTTCTTCGGTTTTACAATGCTGATTTTCTCAGGTCTCCTTGTAGCACTTGCCATTTCAACACTCTTTCTGATTATTCGTCGCTTTAAAAATAGTGTTTATGAAAGAGAAGGATATCTAACGCTCACTTTACCAGTTAACGAACATCAAATTATCCTCTCAAAATTACTCGGTGCTGTTATATGGACGATTCTTAGCACACTTGCATTGTTTCTTAGTTTTGGAATCATTGTTCTTATCGTAGGGGTAGCTTCTCATACACAATTTGAAATGGGAACAGTTCTACAATTATTCGGCAAGCACTTTTGGGAAATTGCTAGTGAACTATTGAAATCATTTGGATACTATCTTGTAGCCCTTATTCCAAATATCCTATTGATTTATCTTTCTATCTCTATTGGTCAACTTTTCCAAGACCACCGCGCCGCTATAGCCTTTCTAGCTTATTTTGGAATTCAATTTGCTCTGATTATCGCTGCTAATCTATATGTTTCAGCCTTCCCGTCGCTTTCAACTTCTTTAGGTAGTTTGAGCGGAGTCATAACCTCTCTTCTTTTGGGGCTTATCTACTATACTGGAACGTATTACATCCTCAAAAATAAAGTGAATTTGCAGTAGGTAACACAAGCTGATAGCAATACTTATATAAACAATAAAGTCATGAGATTCATCTTACTCATGACTTTTTTATTATGCGACTTTCAGTCCGTCTCGTGGCCTTCGGTGCGAGACAAATAAATAGTTCATCTAAAATTTAGTTTGAAAATTCATCTTTTTCTATCAGATAATCATAAATTTCCTGCACCGTTCCTAGAGCCATAAGCTCCTGCTCTTTGACTGTTTTCTTCAGTTCTTGATAAATATGGCTGTTTTCAATAGCCTTTTTTTCTGCTTTTTTGTTTACTTGCATCACTCCATCTTGAATTGTCACAAAGTCCAGCTCTTCAAATATCTGAATCATCTTGATGAGTAGAATTGGGTCAATCTTGAGATAAGCAGCTAGTTCTTTGAGCTTATAACGAATGTCAAACTCTGGAAATTGATAAATTGTTTTATAGAGTTTTGCAAACTGGTCTCTCGTTCCGAAACCTGTCAGATAATAGGGCTGAGCAATCTCATTTTTAAAGTAAATTGCTTCAAAATGTCCTTGCTGAATGATTGCTTTGAGCTGATTTAGGCGTCCAGGCAAGTCATACACCACAACTGCTCTGCTCTTTTCCAAATTAGGAATTTCTTCTGAAAAACGCAGGACGGGCACATTTTCAGGTAAAGGAGCATTTTTACCTCGGATATTAAAGAGCTGAATCCCATTGACCCGAGCATCCACCAGCATAAGCTGGAGACTGGTCTGACCATTCCATTTATTAACCGACAGCGTAACCGCCAGCTCTAAGTTTTTAGTTTGGGAAAATTCTGTCGCAAAATCACCCAGACCAAAAGCCACTACCTCAAAAACTGCGTCAGCCTGAGAAATTTTCAGCTTAAGATGAGTATTTCCCGCCCCCATGGTGCGGGAATTTTCAACCTTAAAATCTTTTAAATAGAAAATAGGCTTTTTATTGTCCATTCCAAAAGGAGCTAACTTTTCAAAGTTTTTGAGGGTCTCTAGTGTCAAATCTGGCAAGGATAATTCCTCATCCAAAAAGAGCTCATTCTTAGTGGACAAATCCACTTGATTATCTTCAATATATGCTACCAAAACCTGACTGAGTGCTTCTAACTTGCTGGCCTCTAGAGTCATCCCAGCTGCCCCGGCATGCCCACCAAAAGCCACAAATAAATCTCGATGAGGGTCTAACGCTTCAAAAATATCAACTACTTCAATGCTGCGAGCACTACCTTTGGCTAAACCATTTTCAATATTCAAGACGATGACCGGCTGGTGTAATTCTTCCAAAAGCCGACCTGCCACAATTCCCAAAACACCTGGATTCCAACCTTCACCAGCTAGAACCTGAACAGATTTATTGAGATTAACCATGGTCTTGGCTTCATCATAGATCTTCTGAACAATTTCTTTGCGCTCTTCATTTTTCTGGTTAATCATAAGGGCAATATCACGCGCTTCTTCTTCATCAAAACCCGTCAGAAGTTCAATAGCAGGATTTGGATCATCAAGTCGACCTAGAGCATTGAGCCTAGGGGCTATCTGAAAACCAACCGTTTCTTCATCCACTTCATTTTCCTGAATACCTGCAATCTTAAAAAGCTCCTGTAAGCCGATTCGTTGAGTGTTTTTGAGGACACTTAGCCCATATTTGACCAGAATGCGATTTTCACCTGTCAAGCTGACCATATCCGCAATAGTTCCGATAGCGACTAAATCTAGCAACTCTACTTGCACTTCTTCTAAAAGCGCGGTTGCTAGCTTAAAAGCTACACCGCAGCCAGCTAAATGTTTAAAAGGATATTCAGCTTCCGGATGTTCTGGGTGGACAATTGCATAAGCATCAGGAAGTACCTCTGGCATAGAATGGTGATCCGTCACAATGACATCCACTCCCATAGACTGAGCTAGTTCGATTGCTTCATGTCCTGCAACTCCATTATCCACTGTAACGATGAGTGAAATTCCCTGATTTTCAATAAAATACTTGTAAACACTCGCGTTAGGACCATAACCGTCTGTAAATCGATTGGGCAAATAGACCTGACACTCTGCTCCAAGTTGTTCTAGTGCTTCTTTAACAATAGAAGCCGAAGTCATGCCATCCGCATCATAATCTCCATAAATCAAGATCTGCTCATAATTTTCAATTGCTTGACGAATGCGCGTCACTGCCTTATCCATATCATGTAATTCATAAGGATCATGCAGCTGGTCCAAACTAGGCTCTAGAAAATCTCGCAGCGCTTCTTCTGTCTGGATTCCTCTCTGATAAACCAGATTAGCTACCGAAGCCTCCAAGCCAAGTTTTTTAGCTTTTTTAATAAAGCTCTCATCTGAAAAATTTGTGGCAATCTGCCAATCATATTTTGATGTAATCATGCTTTTATCTTTCTGTTGCAATATAAAGTCTATTATAACACGAAAAGACTAGCTTTCACTAGCCCAAACCTCCAATTTTATACACAAGCATTTATCTAATAGCTTTTACCTCTATAAATCAAACCCGTGCAATTCAAATCTGACAATTCTCGAAATCCTAAAGAACGATAAAAGGCTAAATTTTTGTCTGACTGCTCTGTTACTAGCTGAATCTGATAAACATCTGCAAAGGTCTCCAGCGTTTGTCGAACCAATTCTCGACCGATACCTTGGCGCTGATAAGACGGAAAAACTAACAAGTCCTGAATGAAAACACTAGAAAATCCGTCTCCGACTGCTCGAAGGAGACCAACTAACTGTTCCCCATCATAGGCTGATACAGAAAACAGTGAATGCTGAAATGCTTGCTTTAACATATCTGCTCGTTCTGTATAGTTAGTCCAGCTAACAGATTGGTAAAGCGGAAGCAAGTCTTCAATAGCAATTTGTCTATTTGCAAAGTAACGAATCATTCTTGTCTCCTTTTTGCAGCCAAATGTGCTGAAAAGCCGCAATGTCCCGATAAGGAGACTGTTGGCAAACTACAAGCTCTACCTCCAGCATCTTTTCCCGCCAGTCATTAGCAGTCTTCACTGCATTGTCTTGCAGACCATAGAAAATTCGGATTCCTTGATAGTCCTGAACATTCAGTTCAATGTCAGCTTTTTGTAATAAGTCTGCTATTTCATAATAGGTTGCTTGCCCCATTGTATGTGATTGATAGGACTTACCTGATAATAAATCCAATGCTAAATTTGTATCATTTGCAAACACAACAGTCTGCATGATTCGCCCCACTTCATTGTGCTTGATGAGAGAAATCTGTCCGCCTTTTTTCAGCAATCTGCTAAATTCAGCTAGGTAAAGAGCTGGTTCATCCACATACTCCAGAACATTGTGACAAATGATAAGGTCAAAACGAGCACTTGGAATTTCCTTCAACAATTCTAGGCTGCCTTGTAGTTGATGATAATGAAAATTCTGCTTCCGCTCTGCAACCATCTCGTCATTTGGTTCTATGGCTGTTACCTGATTGTTTTGTGCTAAAAAATTCGCCACCAGACCAAAACCACTACCGAAATCCAGTACTTCCTTATTTTTTATATGGGCTAGCTGAGCAAAGAGAATCTCATAATAAAGCTTGCCCCATGGTTGATTTACAAATGCCTTGTAAGCTGTCACATCCATAAATTTCTCCTATTTATAATTAAACATTTTACTAGCTAGTTTGTCACCAATATTTGGAAAAAGTGTGTAAAGTTTGTGGGCTGCTTTCAGGGCAAAAGGCATCGTCAGCTCCCGCTTCTTTTTCCCAAAATTGTCCACAATTTGCTTAGCGACGACATCTGCTTCTAAAATATACTTATCAACTGCCTTAACATAACTGCCGTCAGGATCAGCTTTGTCAAAGAAAGCCGTCTTAATTGGTCCCGGATTAACCGTAGTTACATAGACATTGTAAGGCATGAGCTCTAAGCGCAGGGCGTTGGAGAAACCAATTCCAGCAAACTTGGTAGCTGAGTAAAGACTGGATTTGGCGCTGGCAATCAGCCCAGCTGTGCTAACAAGATTGACAATATGCCCATGACCCGCTTGCTTCATCTGCTCTCCGAAAAGACGAGACAGATTCATAAGAGCAAATGTGTTGACTTCAAACATGGCATGAATATCCTCATTGCTAATCTTGTCAAATTCCTCAAAAATACCGTAACCAGCATTGTTGACTAAAACATCCACCTGAGCATACTTCTGGTAAATTTCTTCAGTAAAAGCTTCTAAAGCTTTGTAATCTGTAATATCTAACTCAACTAATTCACAATGAGCATGATTTGAATAAAGTTTTGTTAATTTTGCTAGGCTGCGTCCCACTAAAATCAGCTGGTCATTTGGTAACAACTTCACCATTTCCTGTGCCACACCGCCACTAGCTCCTGTAATAACGATTGTTCGCATGTGTTCTCCTTATTTTTCTTCTAAAAAATCCGTTTGGTTTTCAACCTCAAAAACAAGCGTTTTTCTATTCAATAGACTAATGCTGCAATGTTTAACGTGGAATAGGTTGCTTTTATTTGTCCACTCTATTTGGTTCACTAAATGATAGATAATGTTGATCACTCCACCATGTGTGACTACAATTTGTGTCTCATCTGAATCATCATTTTCCTGCAAGAAGCGTTGAAACCAAGTTTTTATCCGTTGATAAAATTCTCTCGGACTTTCTCCATTTGGATAATGTTCGTCCATTGCAAGACTTCTAAAATAAAGATGAGGAAATTTTTGATCAGCCTCGCTATTTAACATTCCTGCCAAATCGCCATTATTCGTTTCTCGTAAGGCGCTTTCTTTCTCCAATGGCAGTTGAAGCGCCTCTGCTAAAATTGTTGCAGTTGTTTCGGTTCTTTTTAAATCACTCGTAATAATTTTCGTAAAATGATAGTCTTCTTTGTGTTGGACTAAGTAATCTGCTAACGTTTTTGCTTCTCTTTTCCCCTCAGGAAGCAAATCGAGCTGACTCCAGCCACCTCTGTGTTGATCAGAATCTTTCCCATGTCTGACAAATAATAGGTTCATGATTTCCTCTTTCCTTTAAATTTTAAGAATTATCCTTGCCAAAAATTCATAGTTCTACTTCTTCTAAATCCTTGACCAAGTGAACGTTTTTAAAAATGGAACTGGCATCTCTGCGCATTTGACCTATATCTTTTGATAGAAAGCGTGCGCTAATATGATTGAGAAGGAGACGCTTGGCACCAGCTTCTCTAGCAACTTCTGCTGCCTGCATATTAGTAGAATGTCCGTGGTTCTTGGCGATTTTCTCGTCCCCTTTACCATAAGTGGACTCGTGCACCAAAACATCTGCATTCACAGCCAGTCGCACACTGGCATGCGTTTTACGCGTATCCCCCAAAATAGTGATAATCTTGCCAGGTCGTGGAGCTGAAATGTAATCTGCTGCTATAATTTTCGTCCCATCTTCCAGTACTACATCTTCTCCATTTTTCACCTTACCAAAGAGAGGGCCAAAAGGAACACCTGCGACTTTCAATTTCTCAGCATCCAACGTACCTTCCAAATCTTTTTGCATAATGCGGTAACCCACACAAAAAATGCTATGATCTAGTTTCTCTGCATAAACTGTAAATTTATCAGTTTCTAAAATTTTCCCTAAGTGTTTTTCGTCAAATTCGTGAAAATGAATCCGATAAGGCAGGCGCGAACCCGACACTCGCAGACTCGTCATGACAAAATTTTTAATGCCAATCGGTCCATATATTTCAATATCTGTTTGCTCTTCATTAGCTTGAAATGATCGAGTGGATAAAAAGCCCGGTAGACCAAAAATATGATCCCCATGCAAATGAGTGATAAAAATCTTTCTAATCTTTCTGGGACGAATCGTCGTCTCTAAAATGCGATTCTGGGTTCCTTCACCACAATCAAACATCCAAATTTCATTGATTTCATCCAATAGTTTCAAAACCAGACTAGAAACATTCCGAGCCTTAGAAGGCTGACCAGCTCCTGTACCTAAAAATTGTAGTTGCATCTTTTTCTTTCTATTTTTTCTTAATATAAATCATCGCAGAGCGATTCTGAGAACGATAATAAAGCTGACCAGCATAGTCTTGAGCCAACTGAATCAGCTCTTCTTGATTGTACCCTTCCAGTTTCAGGCGACCATCTGCTAGCTTATAAAAATCTGTCAGAGCAGAGAGCGGCTGCTTTTGTACTACTTCTTCAGGAATTGCTGGCACCATCCGAATGACATTTTCCTCTTCATAAACCAGATAGTGAGGGAAAATCTGAGCAATTTCAAAAAGCAAATTGGACTCAATTTCCTCTGGATGTTCCGAGAAAATCAAGCCAATTTCATCCTCATTTTCAAAGCAAAAACCATAAGACTTACCTGAAAGATTCAGGCGAATAAAAGGTTTTTCCTCCTCAAAGCTAGGATGGTCGTTAAAAAGAGCCAATTCTTTACTTAGTTCTAGAAAATAAGTTGTTGCAGCTTCCGGACTCTTTTTTTGATAGAGTTCCGAAAAATACGCATTGATAACACTTGGCGGTGGCGTGATAAAAGTCATTTTTTGCGAATCGGACAGCTTGTCCAGAACCTTTTCTAGGTAAATACGGTCTAAACTCGTAAAGCCACCGTATTTAAGCGCTAAATTGATATAATCAGTCATAAAATTCTTCTAGTCTCCATTTATTTTTTTCTGCTATATAGCCAGAAATCATTTCACTTTCTTCCAGATACTCTCTCTTATCAATGATTGCCAGACTTTCCAATTCATGTAACTTATAAGCCTTGCTAGGACTAACCCTGATACGAAAAGGGACAAAAAGTTCTCTCATCTTATTCAACAGAGCATTCTGCAAAACTGTTCTGCTATTTTCATTTTTCGCCGAAATCAGGACATAGGGAGTTAAGGTTGGAGTGAAGTTCTCTGCTTTGTCTGCTTTATTATAGAGGGTCAAGCGAGGAATGTCTAGCATATCCAAGTCCTTCATAATAGCCAAGACCGTTTTTTCATGTTCTTCGTGGTTAGGGTTGCTGGCGTCAATCACATGAACTAAAAGGTCCACATTTTTACTCTCTTCCAAAGTGGATTTGAAGCTAGATATTAACTCGGTTGGTAAGTCTTGAATAAATCCGACCGTATCCGTCAATGTTACATTGAATCTGCCTGTCAGATTGACGCTTTTAGTTGTCGCATCCAAAGTAGCAAAAAGTTCGTCCGCCTCATATTGACTCTTGTTGGTCAAGGCATTCATAATGGTAGACTTTCCAGCATTAGTGTAACCAATCAGACCGATTTTAAAAACACTAGAATCCAAACGTTTTTCCCGTACAGTTGCGCGGTTTTTCTCTACAATTTTGAGTTGGCGCTCGATATCGTGGATCTGATTGCGAACACTACGACGATTGAGTTCCAACTGACTTTCACCAGGACCGCGGGAACCAATTCCCCCAGCCTGACGGCTGAGCATGATCCCCTGTCCGACCAAGCGAGGCAAGAGATATTTGAGCTGAGCCAAATGAACTTGAAGTTTTCCTTCGTGGCTTCTAGCCCGCATAGCAAAAATATCCAAAATTAATTGCATGCGATCAATAACCTTAACCCCTAGAATTTCTTCCAAATTGATATTCTGGCGAGGTGTCAGACGATTATTGACAATGACGGTGGAAATCTCATCTGCTTCTACCATACGCTTGATTTCTTCTAATTTTCCAGCACCAACAAAAGTCTTGCTATCATACTTCTCTCGTTTCTGAGTGTAAGAGGAAACCACCTGAGCACCAGCAGTCTTGGCTAAACTGGCTAATTCTTCCATAGACATGGAGAAATTTTCTATTCCCTGCAATTCCACTCCAATAAGGATCACTCGTTCCTGCTGTTTTTCTGTTTCAATCATTCAAAAATTCCTCTATATCCTGCATAATCCGCTCTTTGACATTCGGTTCTGAAACCTGATAAAAAGTAGCATTCATGCGATTTCTGAACCAAGTTAGCTGACGTTTAGCAAAGCGGCGAGTATTTTGTTTAAGTTTATTGATAGCTTCCTCTAAGGTCAACTCTCCAGCAAAGTAGGGGAAAAGTTCCTTGTAGCCAATTCCTTTGCTGGCTTGGACATGTGGATAGTTGTCATAAAGCCACTTTGCCTCTTCTAAAAGGCCAGCCCTCAGCATTAAATCTACTCGCTGATTGATACGCTCATAAAGAATTTCTCGGTCATCGTTCAGACAAACCAGCAGGGATTCATAGTCAGGCTGTTTGTTTTCAAGTTCATTCCCCAAATGAGCAATTTCCAGCGCTCGCATAGCCCGCCTACGGTTAATCTGGGAAATTTCCAATCCAAGCTCTGCTATTTTGCCAAATAGCTCCTCATCATTCAAAGAATCTAGCTCAGCTCGATAAGCTAAAATCTCCTCATGAGAAGCTGAACCACCCAGATGATAGCCCTCCAGCAAACTTTGAATGTAAAGCCCCGTTCCGCCTGCAATAATCGGCAGTTTCCCTTTTGCTACAATCATCTCAATAGTAGCCTCTGCTTCCTTTACAAAGTCAAAGGCTGAATAAGACTCGGTCACTTCCCGGACATCTATCAAATAATGAGGAATCCCCTCCTGCTCATCTGGACTGACTTTAGCCGTTCCGATGTCCAGTTTTCTATACACTTGCTGACTATCACCACTAATAATCTCACCATTGAAACGTTTTGCGAGGTCTATGCTGAGAGCTGTTTTTCCGACAGCAGTTGGTCCTACAATTACAATTATCTTGGTTTTCATATTTTCCCTTGAAAAAAATTTAATTTTTCGTTACTATATATTATAACATAAATAAAGTTCAGAAAAGGAGAAATCTCATGGCTAAAGGATTTGTTAAAGGTGTTGTAACTGGCGTAGCTGGTACTGTTGCTGCTGTTGCAGGTGCAGTTTATACATTCAAGAAAAAAGTGATTGAACCTGAAGAAAAGAAAGCAGCTTTCATCGAAGAAAACCGTAAAAAAGCAGCTCGCAAACGTGTATCACACTAATAGCTTATATATTATAAAAACTCCAATGGATAACTCACTAGAAAAATGAGTATCTGTTGGAGTTTTTTTACACGTTCTTTCTCATACTATAAAAGACAGTTTTTTTATTCATAACGCAAGGATTCAATCGGATCTAATTTAGAAGCCTTATTAGCCGGCAAAATACCGAAAACAATCCCGATAGTTGCAGAAAAGAGCACACTTCCGACAGCAGATACTGTCGTAATGGTAGGTGGAGCTCCGAAAAATGCATCCAAACTATGACCGATAGATGCCACGATAAGAGCTGCTAAAGCAAGCCCAATCAAACCGCCAATCGCTGTCAACACCATTGACTCAATGACAAATTGCATCAAGATATTACCACGTGTGGCTCCAAGGGCTTTCCGAAGACCGATTTCACGGGTTCGTTCTGTTACCGATACAAGCATAATATTCATAACACCGATACCACCAACGAGAAGTGCTATCCCAGCAATCGCTCCAAAAACCACTTGTACAATGGCAACCTGACTTTGAATAGCAGCTAATTGACTGGCTTGATCAAACATCTGGTACTCGCCTTCTCTCACACCAGACAATTTTGTCATCAAGCGCGCAGCTGCGCTTCCGTCTTTCAGCACATCATCTAATTTTTTAACATGTACCACGACATTCATAATCTCAGCAACATTGTATTCAGCTGCCAACTGAGTGTTAGCCATTAGTAAATTTCCGTTGTTCATATTGGCTAAGCGATTTCGCGTTTCATTTGGATCTTTATAAACCCCAATCACACGGTAATTATTAGATCCCAGCTGGACAATCTGATTGAGCGCCTTATCTGCACCTCCAAAAAGAATATCAGCTAGTTTCGTATCCAGTAATACAACTCTTGCAAATGTTTGATAATCATTTGATTTCAATGTCCGTCCTGCAACGATTTGGTATTTCTTTACCGTAAAGTAAGTGGAATTGATACCTGTTATAGGAATATTATCCGCCTTTTTCTTACCATAATTTACTGTAGCGGTTGTGTTATTTGTAACATAATAATTGTCAATTCCGCTAATATCATTAACCGCTTGCTTGACCCAAACTTCTTGGATTTGAGGCTCTTCTTCTGTCGAAACTGTCTCATCACCATTTCCACTTTCAGCATCGTCACGCATCTCTTGATACGTCATAACACCATCACCGTTTTTACTTCTCTTGTGTGAGTAAAATAAGGAAACATCTTGCTGTGCACCACCCAAAACATCTGTGAAGGCATTGGACATACCACTTCCTAGAGCCACAATAACCACAACAGACATAACACCAATGATAATGCCCAACATCGTTAAGAAAGAGCGCATTTTATGCCCCATAATGGAGTTGATTGCAAATTTCCAATTCTGCATCATGCTTCTCCTTTCTTACTGTCTGATGAGATGACACCGTCTCGAATAACGATTTGTCGTTTTGCAAAGGCTGCAATCTCAGGCTCATGAGTGACCATGATAATGGTTTTTCCTTCACGATTTAGCTCCGTCAGCAATTCCATAATTTGCTCACCCGTCTTGGTATCCAAGGCTCCCGTCGGCTCATCTGCTAAGATAATGGAGGGATGATTGACCAAGGCACGCGCAATAGCCACCCGTTGCTTTTGCCCACCAGAAAGTTCTGATGGTAAATGGTGCATCCGCGTTTCTAACTCAACTTTTTTAAGATATTGCTCTGCTAAAGCTTTCCGTTTGGATTGAGAAACCCCTGCATAAATCAAAGGAAGTTCTACATTTTGAAGAGCATTTAATTTTGACAAGAGGAAGAATTGTTGGAAAACGAAGCCAATCTGCTGATTACGCACTTTGGCTAGCTTTTTCTCACTGAGCTTGGCAACTTCTTCACCTTCCAAGTAATATTCACCACTCGTTGGGCGATCCAACATACCAATGATATTCATCAAGGTTGACTTTCCTGAGCCAGAAGGCCCCATAATCGCAACAAATTCACCTTCTTCAACTTCTAAATGAACATCTTTCAAAACTTGAAGCTCCTGATCTCCATTGCGATAACTTTTGCTAACATTTTTTAAATCAATGAGTTTCTTCATACGATTTCACCTCTTGACCGTCTTTCAAGCTATCTGTTGGATTGGTGATAACTTTACTATCTTTTGTCAAACCAGATGAGATTTCTTGATTTTTAGCATCTGCATTTCCTAGTGTCACTTGCACTTTTTTTGCAGTTCCTTTTTCTAGTGTCCAAACATAGTTTTTATTGTTTTCAGAAACAACGCTGCTGACCGGCACTAGAATCCCTCTTGTATTGTTTTTTACTTCAACATTGACGGAAAATCCTTGCTTCAAATCACCAATTTCGCTTGTAATATCTACTGTATAGGGGTATTTTGCTCCTGAATTTGCAGTACCTGCACCAGCTGCCGCTGCATTTTGACTGTCTTTCGGATAATTTGAGATATAGCTGATTTTTCCAGTCCATTTCTTATCTGGATAAACCTTGGACGTAATCGTCACTTCTTGTCCGACTGAAAGATTTGCCAGATTATACTCTGATAGCTCTCCCTTCACTTGGAGGTTTCCGTTATTGACAATATGAACGAGTGTTTGATTAGTACCTGTCGTAGATTTAGAAACATCACGATTGACTTCTACTACAGTTCCATTATTTGTACTGATGACAGTCGTTGCATCTAGTAATGCCTGTGCTTTATTGATATTGTCCACAGCATCTGCGCGATTGTCCTGCAAATCCTTTAATTGAGAATCCACCGAACGTTGTGCAGACGCAGTTGTTTTATTATCTGCCGCTTCATCACCCGTCACATCAACAGTTGTTCCATACGTTTTCAAATCATAAATTTGGCGATCAATCTTGTTTAAAGCACGAACAGCAGCATCATATGTAGCTTGTGCTTCAACACTCTTGTATTGAACTAAAGCTTGTCCGGCTGTAACTTGATCTCCAACATTTACAAGAACATTATCCAAATCGCCCTTTGTCCCGTCATAATAGACATATTGCTCATTGTTAGCCGCAACATTTCCTGACAGCAAAACAGATGAAGCAACTGACCCTTCTTTTGCTTTCTGCACTTGAATCGTTTCTTCTTTATCTTTATCAGCAGTACTATTACCATTAAACAATAACATCGTACCTATCGCTCCTAAAACGACAACCACAGTTATACCAATCAAGCTGTACAACTGCCACTTTTTCAATTTTTTCATCTCTTTCTCCTCCTGATGAAAACGGTCTATTTTTTATATTATAACACATACGATTAAAAATAAGATAACATCTATAAGAAATCCTTTACTCTTTTAACATCCGTCTACCTTCTTTCTAGTTATTTTGTATTGTATTAAATATATAATACAATAATACAATCAAATAATCAAGCCTTTTATCAATTTTTGTAGCAGATTTTTGCAATCATTTTCTAAAAACGTTACAATAATTTCATACTACAGATAAAAAGGAGACTCGTATGAGAACATTTGATATCATTGCTATTGGGGGCGGTAGTGGAGGAATTGCGACCATGAACCGTGCTGGAGAACACGGTGCAAAAGCTGCCGTTATTGAAGAAAAGAAATTAGGGGGCACCTGTGTCAACGTCGGCTGTGTTCCTAAAAAAATCATGTGGTATGGCGCCCAGATTGTCGAAGCCATTCGCGATTATGGACCAGACTATGGTTTTACTTCGGATAATCAGCAGTTTGACTTTAAGACGCTTCGGAAGAATCGCGAAGCCTATATTGATCGTGCCCGCAATTCTTACAATAATAGTTTCAATCGAAATGGCGTTGAGTTGATTGAAGGTCGCGCCAAATTCATAGACCGCCATACAGTTGAAGTCAACGGCGAGCTTATCCAAGCCAAGCATATTGTCATCGCAACTGGTGCTCACCCTCATATTCCAGCAGTATCCGGAGCAGAATTCGGTGAAACCTCTGACGATGTTTTTGCATGGGAAAAACTCCCTCAATCCGTTGCCATTCTTGGTGCCGGCTATATCGCAGTTGAACTAGCTGGACTTCTTCATGCTCTGGGTGTAAAAACAGACCTTTTCGTTCGTCGAGATCGTCCTCTCCGCAATTTTGATTCTTATATCATCGATGGTCTTGTGGAAGAAATGAAGAAATCAGATCCTACTCTACATACGCACAAAATACCAGAAAGGCTTGAAAAACTTGAAAACGGAGCGATTCGTATTACCTTCGAGGACGGAACGAGCCACACCGCTCAACACGTCATCTGGGCAACTGGGCGGACTGCAAACACCAAAGGGTTGAATTTAGAGGCGGCTGGTGTTACCCTAAATTCTCGTGGCTTTATAGCAGTTGACGAATTTCAAAATACAGCAACATCGGGTATTTATGCTCTAGGAGATGTTACAGGCGAAAAAGAATTAACCCCTGTTGCTATCAAAGCAGGTCGTACCTTAGCCGAACGCTTATTTAATGGAAAAACTGAAGCTAAAATGGATTATTCTAACATTCCAACTGTTGTCTTCTCTCACCCAGCGATTGGTACAGTTGGCTTGACCGAAGAGCAGGCGATTCAACAATACGGAGCAGAAAATATCCATATTTACACTTCTAACTTTGCTTCCATGTATTCAGCTGTCACCCAACACCGACAACAAGCCAAGTTCAAGCTCATTACAACGGGACCAGATGAGAAAGTCATTGGTCTCCACGCTATTGGCTACGGTGTTGATGAGATGATTCAAGGTTTTGCTGTTGCTATTAAAATGGGAGCTACCAAAGCAGATTTTGATGCGACTGTCGCCATTCACCCAACAGGTTCAGAAGAGTTTGTCACCATGCGTTAATCGTAGAGACGCTTCTCATAAATATCTTCCTCCCAGAGTTTTTCCAATTTTATCTCAATAGTCAGAATGGCTGCCAACGTCTCTGACTATTTTAGTTTACACGATAACTTCTTCTCATTCCATAACTTATTCTTTCATTTTATCTGCTAGGGAGTGGGACAGAACTAAAAGTTTTCGATTTTTAGTTCGTAGTCCCACCCCCGCAAGGGTGATTAGGTGCTCTTCCGAGCTTGAACAGTGAATGAAGAGCCCAATCATAGTGGCTTGCTGTGCAAGGCTGATTTCCCGCCTTCAACAATTCACTGAATTGTTGAAGCTACGTTATTCTACGTTATTCGTTTATTACTAAATCTAATAGAAACTGGGACAATTTTTGCCCAGCCTCTCCTTTTTCCTGTTATTTTTTAGTTGATAAAGAGGTACATTTTGTTATGATAATATTAAAGCGATTTTACGAGGAGGTACTTTTATGCAAAAGACCAAAACAATTCTGACAACTGTCTTACTTATCTTTTTAAATGTCTTTGGACTAATTGCATTTTTGATATTATTCCTTCGCAGTAAACATAAAAGGAAAGCAATATCGCGGAAAAAGTAAATATTTTGATAAAAAGGTGAATTCAGTCTATGCTTTTGCCTTTTTATTTAACCCTTGACATTTCTCTTATTTGTTTTATAATAGTTACCATATCATAAAATAAAGGGTTACAATTATGAAAAAATCATTTACACTCGTTTTACCAGCAATTGGCGCAGCTTTGATAGCCGTTTTTGCTCAGATTACTATTCCTATCGGTCCAGTTCCTTTTGCTTTGCAAAATATGGCAATTGGCTTAGTGGCTACTATTTTTCATCGAAAAGAAGCTCTATTAGCAGTCGCTCTTTATCTTCTCTTAGGCGCTATCGGTCTTCCTGTTTTTGCAGGAGGAAGCGGTGGATTTCAAGCACTTGTCGGTCCCAATGCAGGTTATCTCTGGTTTTATTTGTTCTACGCCCTAATAACAGCTAGTCTAACTTCCAAAAATAGCAGCTTTTTAACGATATTCGTATCAAATCTACTCGGAGATGCTTTGGTTTTTGTCGGTGGTGTACTTGGTTTAATGTTTCTAGCAGGTTTTCAACTTGATAAAGCTATTACAGTCGGAGTCATCCCCTTCATTTTACCAGATTTCATAAAACTGATTGCAATTAGCTTTATCAGTAGACCTATTTTTAAAAGCTTAAAAGATCATCCCTACTTTAAAAATTGATAAAGTTGTCTCACTCCCATTATTAGAACTCACGTGTTGTGGGTTCTTTTTACATTGCTCAAAAAGATTTTTTCATTTTCTTCTTGACAAAAATGACCAACAGTCCTATTATATTTTAAAAAAAAATAACCGACGGTCACCAAAAGGAGCTCACCATGCCTATTAGAAAAGCAGTCCCAAGCGATATTCCAGCACTCAATAATCTCTTAGAGCAAGTCTTGCTTATTCATCACAAGGTCCGACCAGACATTTTCAAAGAGAGTGGTTGCAAATTCAACGATGAACAATTGAAAACACTGATGTCTCAAGAACATACACCAATCTTTGTCTATGAAAATGAAGAAGGTAAAATCTTGGGTCACCTCTTTTGCATCATTAAAGAACCACACAGTCTCGTATTGACACCTATCAAAACACTTTTCATTGAAGACCTTTGCGTTGATGAAAGTGCTCGTGGTCAAAAAATTGGTGAGCAGCTTTGCCGTTTTGCAGAAGAATTTGCCCAAGAAATGGACTGTTACAACTTAACCCTTAATGTATGGAATGATAACGCTGGTGCCTTACGGTTTTATGAACATCAAGGTTTTAAACCACAAGAAACCATCATGGAAAAAGTTTTTAAAAAATAGGAAAAGTTCATGAATAAGAGAGAAGAGAAGAAAACGGCGACAAAGCAGAACATTACGGGTTTTTCTTCGGTATCAATATTATCGGGGTTTCAATCATCAGTATGCTTAATCGTCGGTTAGTTGATCGTTTTTCTCTACGAAATCTCTTGCGCATTGCCACTAGCTGTGCTCTTGCTTTTGCTCTTTTACTACTGTTTAATATTGGAAATTTTCGTAGTCTTTGGGCAGTCGTCTTTCCTATGCTTCTCATTTTTAGTACCAATGGTATCGTTGCAGCATGTTCAAATGCCGCAGCTCTCAATAGCGCAGAGGATTCGATGACAGGTTCAGCAGCCGCTCCCCTTGGCTCTCTCCAATACGGAAGTGGGATCCTTTCTTCCTTGCTCCTCGCTCTTTTTTCAGATGGCACTCCTAAAGCCATGGTAGTCATTATTTTCTAGCCATTCTAGCTTCTACTCTAATGGCTTGGATAGCACGAAAATAAACTATAAAATAAGAAGACAGAGGTGGTATGATCTCTGTCTTATTATTTTATCAGCAAGTCTAACAAATCTTGATAGGACTGAAAATTATAAGTCGGTTTCGCTTGCGTATGATTACTCAAACTTTTAGGATTATACCAAGCCGTATCAATGCCTGCATTGTTTCCGCCCGCTATGTCTGCTGTCAAAGAATCTCCAATCATTAGAGTTCGATTTTTGTCAAAATTTGGTATTAGCTCTGCTATTTTTTCAAAAAATAGAGCATCGGGTTTTTGCGTGTGGAGTTGCTCAGAGATGAAAATCTGATTAAAATAGGGGGAGATATCCGAGTGAGACAGTCGACCAGTCTGAATGAAGCCGATACCATTGGTAGCAGCGTAAAGTTCATAATCCGCCTCTGTCAAAACATCCAAGAGCTCACTAGCTCCAGTATAGGTCTGACCATGCTGGGCAATATGCTGCTGGTAATGGAGAGCCAACTCGGCACCGTCCTTATCCATACCAAAGTGGTTAAAGAGACGAGAAAAGCGCGTATTAATCAGTTCAGATTTGGTCAGTTTTTCCTGTTCCAAGTCCCGCCAAAGAGCTTTATTCATAGGAATATAGTAGTCTTTATAAGCCTGAATATCAGCCACACCCTGCTCTTTTAGAAAAGCAGTCAAAGCCAAATCCTCCGCCAAATCAAAATCTAACAAGGTATGGTCAAGATCGAATAGTAGAAATTTGTAATGCAATTTTGTCGTTTTCCTTTCTAGGGGATACAAACTATTTATAATTATTTGGAAAATATTCTTTTCCCAGCTGCCATAAATATTGGTCTATTTGTTTAAGATTGAATTGCTCTAGTCCGTAATAACTTCTAAAGGTCAGAATTAGGTTCTTGAATTGCTGGTAATCCTTTAAATCAGCATTCTTAAACTTTGCAAAATGATCTGTTTTTCTAAAGTACTTCAACACCTTTTCAACATAACTATCGTATATGGGATACGCTAAAGGATTGTGATGCGAGCAATGCTTAGTTGCAAAAGAATAGAATTTTCGCTGCACACCTTCTTTTATGGTTATATTTTGAATTTCATTTACTAGAAAAATATCACCACTCTTTAACCTCTCATCAATGTCAAGTGATAAAATATGTTTTGCTACAGGAAATATTGAAAAAAATATTAGTACTATAAAAGTCATTTAGTGTTGCAACCTTTAACAGAATATCTGAAATATCTGTATTTTTCGGTGATAGTTCAAAAAACAAGCGATCTAATGCAGTTTCTTGTAATTTATAGCTTTCAAGGTTAGCCCACTCTTGCAAATACTTTTCAACTTCCATGACAGTTGGTCTAGGCACAAGCATGGTACTTCGAGAAGTCTGTAAAACAGAAAGAGCAGAGTCTGCTAAAGAATCATAGGTATGTCTATCGTCATGACGAATAATAATTTCTTCTGTCTCTAGTTTTTTTTAATTCATCTAAGATATTCAATGTGTGATTTTCCTCTCCGTAGATAGATTCAGCAAGTTCACGTTGTTTCATTGACCTACTTTTCAAGAGCTCAATAATTGTTTCTTTTTGTTCCATTGTTATCTTGAACTTCCACACTATTCCTAGTTATAATTTGCTAGACTTATTATATCATACAGTATTAACAAACAGTGTTTTTCATAATCAGCTACTTCATCTTCAAATTTTGGGCTTATTAGAAAAAAGCTGGAACAACACTCTCTTCATTTATAATCTAAATTGATTTGGAATGACAAGTGCACAAAGAGTGATAAGCACTGAAACAATTTCTGCAGCTGGAAAAATCGTGAGCGAAAGAATGATTCCTAAAATTTTAATTGCAATGTCCCACTTCATCCAATGCAAACGACTGATATTCAATTGTTCAATCTCTGCTGTTTGATTGACTTCAACCAATGTGTGATAATACCAAAGGACTGAGAATGAAATCAACAGAACAATGACTCCATAAAATACTTGCATAGTAGCATTGTTAAAATTTGAAGCAACTAATTTTGTCGTATAAGGGAAAAATGATGAAAAGAAAAGCATGACTATAGCAGCCCAGACTGTTTTTTGACTAATCTTCTCCACTACCTGCGATGAAGAGTGAAAGTTTGTCCACATAGCCCCAAGCCAGAAAAAGGACAATCCATAGGCAAAAAAAAAGTTCTGAGCTCCCATAGGCCTTGTAAATCAAAGGTTCTCGGCTTGTCCAGTTCCAATACCAAAATGGTCATAATAATAGCAATCACCGCATCAATAAAAGCCCTAAACGCTCTTTATCCATTACTTGATGATTCATTTTTCTCTCCTTTTAAATAGTTCTTTAAAATATGTGACATTATACCACTTTTACAGTTATAAATCAAAAACATTTAAAAACGGCTTGAGCCGTTTTTTAGTCCTCAACAATTCAATTTGCAGAGAATTTTATGATAAAATTTCTGCTAAATTTGCAATCATATCTTTTAATTGTTTTTCAAGAATTTCAGGGCTAGCAGTAATGCTCATTAGTAAAGTATTTAAAGATTGCTCAAATTGATTAGGAAGAAGGTTCGCATGCGCTGCTGCATATGATATCATTCTCTTCTCGCCAGGGTGGGTCAATTCATTAACTGCAAAAATGATGTCAAAATAGGATTCTAAAAAGGCTGCTACACGATGATTGACACTAACAAAGTCTTTTCGTTTCGCCGCTTTTAAAATCTGCATATCGTAGGACGGCAAATGTCCGGTTAACAAACTAAAATTTCGTGAAATGATATTGTCTTTTAATTTTTGAGGAAAAGGAACGTCAAACCGTTTTTTCAATTTTCCTAACTCTCTATTGGCATCATAAAGAACCTTGCAGGTTTTTAAATTGTGCCAAAAGCAAGTAGTATAGCCATTTCCTGCTTGGTATTTTTCGACAACATTTTCAATATCTTGCGCAAAATCACGAATGTTCCTGTAAAGAATATCAATATCAATGCCATTATTTAAGGTACAGTCGTCTTCCAATTCCCAAAATTGATTGCTTATTTCCATATAAGAACAATATTGGGTCAAAATCAACTTCCGACTGTCTTCATCTGGAATGCTCGTGCAGTAAATATATAAATCATAGTCCGAAGTCTCATCATAAGTTTCTCCGCTACGAGATCCGCCTAAGGCAATCGCTGTCACTTCTGGTAAATTGGAAAATGCTTTCCAAAGTTGTGTAAAAACCGTCATTTTCTCCTCCGATATAAAACTTTTCCTTATTATACATTATATTACTACAAGAAAAAACTCCTAAACTTCAATTTAGGAGCTTTTCATGTCTTACCGCACTTCTGCACCAATCGTTACTTCAAGAGACTTTTGGATTTTTTCCATATAACGAGCTACTTCCTCATCTTCCAGAGTATCCTCTGGATTTTGGAAAGTTAAGGTGTAAGCCATTGATTTCATGCCGAGTCCCAGTTTTTCACCTGAGAAGACGTCAAATAATTTGATATCTGTCAAGCGTTTCACACCAGCAGTCTCAATAGCTTCAACGACTTCTTTGTGACTGATTTCTGCTTTCAGAAGCAGTGCTATATCACGTGTTACAGCTGGGAATTTGGTAATTTCTACAAATGGTTTTGCCGGTTGAATTACTTGTTCAATCGCTGTCAAGTTGATTTCTGCTACATACGTTTCTGGGATATTATAATCCTTAGCAGTTACTGGATGAACTTGACCGACAAAACCAACGACTTGTCCGTCTAGTGAAATAGTCGCTGTACGACCTGGGTGCATACCAGCTAATGCTTGTGTCGCTGTGTACTCTACTTTTAGACCCAGACGGTCAAAAAGTGCTTCCAAAATTCCTTTTGCATAAAAGAAATCAACTTGTACAGCTGGAGTTTGAAAATCCTTTTCAGTAACCAAACCTGTCAAAGCAAAGGCAAAGCTGTTGATTTCAGTTGGCAATTCTTCCTGTGGATTCCCCGTTTGCTCGAAGACTTTTCCGATTTCATACAGAGCCAAGTCCTTATTTTTACGTGCTACATTATAGGCAACAGTATCCAAAATGCCAGCTACCATATTTTGACGAAGAACGCTGCGATCTACTGTCATCGGCCACATCAGCTCTGTCAAGTTACTTGGATTAGTGCTAAATTGCACAGCTTTTTCAGGAGTAGTCAAAGCATAGGTGATAACTTCTGTCAGACCAGCACCTTCTGCTACTGTGCGAACCTTGCGACGAAGTTTTTGGGTTTCTGTCAATTCACCAGCTGTCCCATCACCTTTTGGAAGAGTTGCTGGTAATTTATCATAACCATAGATACGCGCAATTTCCTCATAAAGGTCTGCTTCAATGTGAATGTCCCAACGACGGCGTGGTACGCTGACTGTGAATTTCTCTGCATTGCCAGTAAGACCAAAGCCAAGACGGCGGAAAACATCTTCAATATCTGTATAAGTTAATTCCGTCCCAAGTACACGATTGACATCTGATAATGTTGAAACAACTTCAACATCTGATGTGTCTAATTGACCCGCTGAGACGATACCAGCCTGTACCGTTGCACCTGCAAGCTCTGCAATCATGCTAGCCGCAGCATCTAGAGCTTCTATTACTGTTGCTAGGTTAATTCCTTTTTCAAAGCGAGAAGATGATTCTGAACGAAGATTGAGACGTCCGCTTGTCTTACGAATAGAAGTTCTGTCAAAAACTGCTGCTTCAAGCACTATACGCCTTGATTGAGGAGAAATTTCCGTTGCAGCTCCACCCATGACACCAGCAAGAGCGACTGGCTTATCTGCTACCGCAATCACAAGATCGCTCGTTTCTAATTCGCGCTCTTCATCATCAAGAGTTACTAATTTTTCACCCGCACGCGCTTCGCGCACCACAATTTGATTGCCCTCAAAAGTATCTAAATCAAAGGCGTGCATTGGTTGTCCAAAGTAAAGTAGAATATAATTTGTCACATCTACTACATTGTTGATGGGGCGAATTCCTGCATTCATCAGCAGATTTTGTAGCCATTGCGGACTTGGAGCAATGGTTACATTTTCCAAAATACGTGCTGCATAAAAAGGAGCCTTGTCCGTTTCAATCGCAACAGAGAGTTGTTCTGCAGCTTGCTCTTGTGCTTCTAACAACGGAAAATCTTTAAAATGAACTGACTTGTCATAGATAGCTGCTACCTCATACGCTACTCCACGCATTGAAAGCGCATCTGCACGGTTCGGCGTGATAGAAAGCTCAATAATTTCATCATCCAAGTCAAGATAAGGAAAAACGGAATCCCCCGGTACAGCTTCTTCTGGCAAAATTTGAATGCCGTCAGAAAATTCTTTTGGAACAACCGAGTCCGAAATGCCTAATTCTCCAAGGGAACAAATCATTCCAAGGGATTCTAACCCACGAATTTTTCCTTTTTTAATCTTGTAATTATCCGCAATACGAGCTCCTGGAAGAGCTACCATAACCTTGATTCCCGTTCGTACATTTGGAGCGCCGCAAACGATTTGTCGAAGCGCTTCTTCGCCAACATTCACTTGACAGACATGTAAGTGCGTCTCAGCTACATCTTCACAGCTAATCACTTCACCAACTACAATTTTTGACAATCCCTCAGCAGGAGAACTGACCCCTTCTACTTCAATCCCTGTCGTTGACATTTTTTCAGCTAATTCTTCACTCAGAACAGTTACGTCAACTAGTTCTTTTAACCATTTATAACTTACTAGCATAATTCATCTATATGAGTGCATAGAAATCTTTGAGAACTACTGTTTCTGCTCAAAAATTTTGCCTCATATTACTTCCTTTCTTTTTGAGGCTGGGACAAGTGCCCAAGCCAAGTGCTTTTTTGCTTATTTTAATTCTTTCCGAATGAGCCAGTCAATATCAACCGTTTCACCAGTCACATATTCATGCTCACTAAAACGTTTAAAACCATATTTAAAGTAAAAGTTTTGTGCCTTAAAATTCTTTTCCCAAACACCTAACCAAACCCACGAAAACTTTCGTTTAGTAGCTTCTTGCATGGCAAAATCAAACATTTCCTTGCCAAAACCCTGTCCTTGATGAGATTTCAAAACATAAATCCGATGAACCTCAAAAGCATTCTCCATTGAGTGTTCTGCCTCTACGGGCTCAGTCTGTGCTTGCCCCCAGTTAAATTTGAGAAAACCAACAATCTTTTCTTTCTCATCTAGTGCAAAATAAGTCTCCGACTCTACTTGCGCCAAATCCTTCTGAATCTGCTCAAGTGAGAGTTCATGGGTAAAATAATCTTGCATATCTTCCGCTTTGATATAAGGGCCGAAAGTTTCTTGATAGGTTTGCACTTCCAGTTCTCGTAGAACTTCAGCCTGTTCTTCTTTTACTTTTACTAACATAGCATTTATTTAAATTGTTCTGAAAAACGAACATCACCTTGATAGAAGCCACGAATGTCATTGATACCGTAGCGCAGCATAGCCACCCGTTCTTGACCCAGCCCAAAAGCAAAACCAGAATAAACATCAGCATCAATGCCACTCATTTCAAGGACGCGTGGGTGTACCATTCCAGCTCCCATAATTTCAATCCAGCCAGTCTTTTTGCAGACATTGCATCCTTGCCCACCGCATTTAAAGCAAGAAACATCCACCTCAACAGACGGCTCTGTAAATGGGAAATAAGACGGACGCAGACGAATACTGCGGTCTTCTCCAAACATTTTTTGCACAATGAGCTGCAATGTTCCTTGAAGGTCTGCCATAGAAATATTTTTCCCGACAACCAAACCTTCAATTTGATGAAATTGATGAGAATGCGTCGCATCGTCCGTATCCCGTCGGAACACACGCCCTGGCGAGATCATTTTCAGAGGACCTTTAGAAAAATCATGAGCGTCCATAGCACGAGCTTGAACTGGGCTGGTGTGAGTGCGCAGCAAAATTTCTTCTGTAATGTAAAAAGTATCCTGCATGTCACGTGCTGGGTGATCTTTTGGTAAATTCATCCGCTCAAAGTTGTAATAGTCTGTTTCAACTTCAAAACCATCTACGACTTGATAGCCCATACCAATAAAAATATCTTCAATTTCTTCACTTGTTTGGCTAAGAACATGACGATTCCCAGCAAGAATTTTCCGACCCGGAAGCGTTACATCTATTGACTCCTTAGCCAACTGATTGAGAACTTTTTGTTCTTCCAATAATTTTGCAGATTCTTCAAAAGCAGCAGTCAACACATCTCGTGCTTCATTGACATGTTTCCCGATAATCGGTCGCATATCAGCAGAGACATCTTTCATACCTTTTAAAATTTCTGTTAAAGAGCCTTTCTTTCCAAGGACAGAAACACGCAGATTCTGCATTTCTTTTTCATTTTCAGTTGAAATTTTTTTCAGCGACGCCAGAGTTTCTTCTCTAAGCTTATTTAATTGTTCTTCAATGGTTGACATAATTCCTCCAAATATAAAAAACCGCTTGTCAGACTCCATAAGCGGAGCGTTGACACGCGGTACCATCCGTTTTCATCTGGTTTTCCAGACCTTAATTCTAAATCCTATTGCAAGTGAATTCACCTAGTTTTCATCTAAAGAGCTCTCAGTCTCTGGCTCTTCTCCCTGTCAAACTTCCCCTAAGCTACTAGTCTTGCGGATTCTTATTTAATTAGTTGATATTATACCAAATTTTATAGGACTTGTAAATAGACCTTGTTTAAAAATGCAATTGTATTCGACACACATTATAAACAGTAGTCAATTCTATACTAACTCGCTCAAGTATTCATAGCGCTCATATTTCTCCAAAAGCAAATCATTTTTAGCATCCAACTCTTTTTGGAGTTCAGCGAGCCGACCGAAGTCCGAAGCATATTCCTGCATTTCCCCCTCAATAGCTGCAATTTTCTCCTCAAGCTTCTCTATATCTCCCTCAATAGATTCCCATTCCTGTTTTTCAAAGTAACTTAAGCGCTTCTTTTCCTCTCGCACTTTAGTTACTTTTTCCTTTTCCGACTTTTGGGAAATAGCAGAGCTCTCTAGCTCAAATGCCTTTTCATCCAGATAATCAGTATAATTACCGAAATATTCTCTGATAGTTCCCTCTTCAAAGGCTAAAATCTTATCTGCTACTTTATCAAGGAAATACCGATCGTGACTAACAGTAATAACTGGGCCGGCAAAGCTTTGCAAAAAATTTTCCAGCACCGTTAATGTCGCAATATCTAAGTCATTAGTCGGCTCATCCAACAGCAAAACATTCGGCTTTTCCAACAATAACTTGAGAAGATAGAGCCGCTTTTTCTCTCCTCCGGACAATTTTTCAATCAAAGTTCCATGAGTGGAGCGAGGAAAGAGAAATTGTTCCAACAGCTCAGCAATAGATGTCGTCCCCGCAGATGTCTTAACTTCTTCTGCGACCTCCTGCAAGAAATTGATAACGCGTTTGGACTCATCCAACCCTTCAATTTGCTGTGAGAAATAAGCCACACGAACCGTCTCACCAATAATCAGTTGACCAGATTGAGGTGCTAATTTCCCAGCAATCAGATTGAGCAAGGTGGATTTTCCAACACCGTTATCCCCCACAATCCCAATCCGATCTTTATTTTGAACTAACAAATTGAAATGAGAAAGAATCTTCTTGTCTTCATAAGCAAAGTCCACATCTTTAAATTCAATCACTTTCTTCCCAATACGGCTGGTCTCGAAATTCATTTCTAAGTCTGTCTGAGTCGTTTGATCAGATAAATCCTTTTTCAAATCTTGAAAACGATTGATACGTGCTTGCTGCTTGGTTGCTCTAGCCTGTGGCTGGCGACGCATCCAGGACAATTCCTGCTTATAAAGCTGTTGTTTTTTATGGAGAAAGGCAGCATCTCGCTCGTCTTGTTCTGCTTTCAAACGGACATAATCTTGATAATTTCCTTGATATTCAAGCAAATCTCCGCTGTCCAATTCAAAAATTCGCGTCGAAACATGGTCTAGAAAATAGCGGTCATGGGTAATGAAGAGAACCGTTTTTTTGGAATTCTTCAAAAAATTCGTCAGCCATTCGATGCTATCAATATCCAAATGGTTGGTCGGCTCATCAAGGAGCAATAAGTCATCGTCTCCTAACAAGACTTGCGCCAATTGCACGCGGCGTCGCAAACCACCTGACAGGTCGCCGACCTTAGCAGATAAGTCGGTCAAACCCAGCTTAGACAAAACGGTCTTAACTTGACTTTCAATTTCCCATGCTTGAAGAGCATCCATTTCAGCCATAATCTTCTCTAAACGAGATTGATTGCTTTCATCATAGTTAGACAGCAATAACTCATACTCACGAATGAGCTGCATTTCTCGCAGATTGCTTGATAAAACCGTATCTAGTATCGTTTTGTCATCATCAAAGCGTGGTTCTTGGGTTAAGTAACCAATCTTATAGCCCGATTTAGCAGAAAAAGGATTGACATCTCCATCAAATCCAGATTTTCCAGACAGAACATTCAAAAGGGTCGTTTTTCCAGTTCCATTAACCCCAATCAAGCCAATCCGATCCAAACCATGAATAATAAAGGAAATATTTTTAAAAACAGTCTTATCTCCCACCGTTTTAGTCAACTTTTCAACAATAAAGTCACTCATCTTCTCTCCTCTACAAAAGCCAAAATAGCCTCCAGACGGTTGTCCAAGGTACCATTCACAATAGCTGTCTCGATCTCAGTCAAGAGCTGTCCTAAAGCAGGACCCGGCTTAAAGCCAAATTCTTTGATTAACAGACCACCATTGACGACAATTTCATGTTTATCATGAATCGTTAGTGAATCATAAGTAGAATGAATCTTTTCAAAATCAACAGCTAATCCCTGTGCTTGACGAATTTCTTCTGCTTGTATCATCAGGTCCAGTTCAAAACGATAGCATTCTTCCTTATCCAGAAAATGCCTTTGGCGAATATTATAAATCGTGACAATTTGCTCTACGCGCTTTTGAAATTCATTTGAAGTTTTCCAATGCTTGAGGAATTTTTTAACATTTTTTACTTGAAGAGTCATTAAAAGAGTAGCCCAAGCTTGCTCTGAACTCGTAAATTGAAAATCTGCTTTAACATCAAACATCTTTTCCAACTGAGATTGGCTGCTGCGCATGTCACGCAAATAGTCTGTTGCACCACTGGCAAGCAGACTTTTCAATCCTTTACGCCAATAAGACGCTGTCAGTAGTTTGTCAAATTCAATGAAAGTCCGCTCTACAGAAATTTTTTCTAATAGTGGTGCACACAGTTTCATAGCCTGAAATGTATCTGTGTCCAAATCAAACCCTAAAGCTGCCTGAAAACGAAATCCTCGCATAATGCGCAAGGCGTCTTCGTTGAAACGTTCCGAAGGTATTCCTACAGCACGTAAGATCTGATTTTCTAAATCAGCTAACCCTTCAAATAAATCAATCACATTCCTTGCTTCATCCAAAGCCAAAGCATTAATCGTGAAATCGCGCCGTTTTAAATCTTCTTTTAGAGAACGAACAAACGTGACATGGCTAGGTCTGCGATAGTCTACATAGATATCCTCTGTCCGAAAAGTCGTCACTTCATATTCATGATTGTCCTCTAAGACTAAAACTGTCCCATGCTCAATTCCGACATCAATCGTTCGCTCAAAAATACGTTTGGTTTCTTCTGGATAACTGGAACTTGCAATATCCACATCATGAATCGGTCGATTCAATAAAGCATCGCGGACTGAACCGCCAACAAAATACGCCTCAAAACCGGCATTCTTAATCTTCTTTAATACTGGTAAAGCCTCCTGAAATTCAGAAGGCAGATTTTCTAATCTCATAATAAATATTCCAATCCGTAGACAAGCTCTTTTTTCTTGACCACTTCCTTAATACCTAAATTTACCCCCCTCATGAAAGACTTACGGTCGTACGAATCATGACGAAGTGACAGTCCTTCACCTTGACCGCCAAAGATGACTTCTTGATGAGCCACCAAGCCTGGTAAACGAACCGAATGAATGCGCATGCCGTCCATTTCTGCACCACGCGCTCCTTGTAATAACTCTTTTTCATCCATTGCACCCTGATGCTTCTTGTGGCGAACTTTGCTAATCAATTCAGCTGTTTTAATCGCTGTGCCGCTCGGCGCATCCTTTTTCTGATCATGATGTAATTCAATGATTTCCACATCTGGAAAATACTTAGCTGCTTGTGCTGCAAATTGCATCAAGAGAACCGCTCCCACAGCAAAATTAGGAGCAATCAAGCCTCCTAGCTCTTTTTGCCGAGAAAATTCAACTAACTCTTTGATTTCATCCGATGTAAATCCAGTCGTTCCGACCACAGGCGCAAAGCCCTGCTCTAATGCAAAACGAGTATTTTCATACGCCACTTTAGGAGTTGTAAAATCAACCCACACATCCGCTTCTACACCACTCAAATTTTCTTTCTGATTAAAAACGGGAACACCAGCTACTTCTTTTTCTGGAGTAAGTGGGTCAAGCAATCCAACGAGCTCTAATGCAGGATCTTCTGTCACCATGTTATAAGCAGCTTGTCCCATTTTTCCTTTGAAACCAGCAATAATGACCTTTATACTCATGGAATTCTCCTTAAATAATCGGAATATAGGCTAAGGCAATACTTCCAGCACCCAAGTGAGTTCCAATCACACTACCAAATGTCGCAATCGGAACCTCTTCGGAAACACCATCTTCTAACAATAATTGATGTAAATGTTCTGCTTTTTCCAGTGCATTTCCATGAATAATCATCACTTGGTAATTTCCTTGTGCAGTTTGCTCTTTGACAATCTCAATCAGGCGTTTCGTAGCTTTTTTCTCGGTACGAATCTTTTCATAAACCTCAATGACGCCCTCGTCATTAAAGTAAAGAATCGGTTTGATACTGAGCAAGTTTCCCAGAATTGCAGCGCCATTCGACAAACGACCGCCTTTCACCAAATGATTTAAGTCATCTACCATGATGAAGGCACCAATTCCCTTGATTTGAACGTCAAGATTGCTCAGAATTTGCTCAAACGCTAACCCTTGTTCAGCCCAGTTTAAAATATGCTCCACCATCATTCCAAGCGGCGCACTTGTGATTTTTGAATCTGGAAAAGCAATTTCTAAACTTGAAAATTCATCTTTCAAATACTGGATATTTTGATAAAAGCCAGAAATGCCGCTCGATAAAAACAGACCAATGACATGAGTATAACCTTGCCCTTCTACTAAAGACAGAGTGTTCACTAAGCTGGCGATACTCGGTTGGCTAGTCTTTGGCAATTCACTAGAGGCTGCCATTTTTTGATAAAATTCGCTAGCAGAAAGATTCTTTCCTTCGATGTACTCAACCCCGTCAATACTAACGGGAATATCTAAGATAAATAAATGCTCATTTTCGATGACTTTGCTATCCAAATATGCTGACGAATCAGTAATTACGGCTAATTTCATGCATTAAAACTCCAAATTGATACCTGGTAAATCCAAGGCGATTTCTGTTACTTCATAGGTCAAACGATTTAAGACGGACAAACTTGGACGAGCTAGTTGTTCCACTTCGTCCTGCTCAAATTCACTTGGCTCATTGACAATTTGTCCCATGATATGGTTGACTTGTGAGATTGTTCCACTAATTACAAAAGCATCAAAGACAATCATAAAGCTCACAATTACAACGATAGAAGTTACTTGTCCTTCTTGATCTTGATTTAACAATTGAAAATTGACATCCACTTTTGTTTCTGGGGTTCCGTTTTCTTTTTCCCACTCTAAATTACGTGCGTCATAGTGATATTGACTGACAAATTCTTTTTCGCGTTGTAATTCCATTTCATTTCTCCTCAAAATATGCGTTATTAAAATTATAACATATTTTCCAGCGCCTGACTATTTTAATCAGTATGAAAATCATCTCCTTTCAATGTTTCTTTTAGATTAAAAAAGGAGCTAAAGAATTTTTCTCCAACTCCTAGAACGATGAAACTCATCATTATTTATTCAATGGTTTGCGAAGCGCTCCGAATAACACACCACTTACAATTGCGCCAATCAAGATGAAGATGATATAGAGAAGAGCATTTGAAGTAAGTGCAATAACGAAGATACCTCCGTGTGGTGCCATGAGTTTAATACCAGCCATGCCGACAAGTGCGCCTGCTAAGGCTGAACCAACCATAAAGCTTGGAATGGCACGGGCAGGGTCAGCAGCACCAAATGGAATAGCACCTTCAGTGATGAAGGATAGTCCCATAACAATGTTTGTCAAGCCTGAATTGCGTTCTTCTTCTGTGAATTTATCTTTGAATAGAAGGGTTGCGACAAAGACTGCAAGAGGTGGAACCATACCACCAGCCATAACCGCTGCCATTACAACTGAACCACCTGTTGAAACAGTTGCTGCAAGAGTTCCTGTACCAAAGATATAAGCCGCTTTGTTGAAGGGACCGCCCATATCAATAGCCATCATACCACCTACAACGAGTCCAAGGAGGACAGCTGAACTACCAGATAAGCCTTCTAGGAAACTATTCAAGCCAGTATTGATAGCTGCCATTGGAATATTCACCAACAACATCAAGAAGCCAGTTAGCAAGGTTCCCAACAGCGGGTAGAGTAGAATGGACTTGATACCCTCAAGCGACTTTGGAAGACCACTCAAGGCTTTTTTAAGGAAGTTTACAACGTAACCTGCAAGGAAACCACCCACTAGGGCTCCAAGGAAACCAGAAGGTACACCAGCAAGTGCAAGAGTCGCTTTCCCACCTTCTGCAAATGGAATTTTACCAAAAGCAAGACCTGCGGAAGCCATACTACCTGCTACAAAACCTGGCGCTAAACCTGGTTTTTCAGCAATAGAATAAGCGATATAACCAGCAAGTACAGGAAGCATAAAGCCAAAGGCCAAGCCACCAATATTCTTAAACATAGCTGCCAACTCATGATAAGTACCGAGATTTGCCAATTGATCTTTTGGTACTCCCATTGCTTGGTCAATCAAGAATGCCACCGCAATCATGATACCACCGCCAATAACGAATGGAAGCATTTGGCTAACACCACTCATTAAGTGTTTGTAGAAACCGCCTGCTGCATTCGCTGAAGAGGACGTAGCTGCTTTATTGGCTGCATGATATACTTCTGCTTTTCCTGACAATGCCAAGTTAATCAACTCTTCTGTCTTACGAATACCGTCAGCAACTGGGCGGTTAATCAATGGCTTGCCGTTAAATCGATCCATTTCCACAGCTTTATCAGCCGCAATAATAACCGCTTTTGCTTTTTGAATATCTTCTGCGGTTAGTTTGTTTCCGATACCACTAGCACCGTTGGTTTCAACCTTGATACCAACTCCCATTTCAGCTGCTACCTTTTGAAGAGCTTCTTGCGCCATATAAGTATGTGCAATTCCCGTTGTACATGCTGTTACCGCAACAAGGAAATCACCATCTTTGGTTGCCGGTGCTACCGTTGTAGGTTCTGCTGCTTTTTCAGATGCTTGGTCAAATAATGCAATCACTTCATCTGGCGAAGTTACTTGACGAAGTTTGTCTGAAAATCCATCTTTCATCAGGTACTGTGACAATTCTGCAAGTGCAGCCAAGTGAGTATCGTTCGCTCCTTCTGGTGCAGCAATCATGAAGAACAAATCTGTCGGTTGCCCGTCTAAACTTTCATAATCCACACCTTTGTTTGATTTTGCAAAAAGAACAGTTGCTTCTTTGACTGCCGCATTTTTACTGTGTGGCATGGCAATCCCGTCGTCCAAGCCTGTTGACGTTAAAGCTTCACGAGCCAAGATTCCTTCTTTGAATGTTTCAAAATCTGTCACATAACCGTGGTCAACTAAACTGCGAATCATTTCATCAATAGCAGCTGTTTTTTCAGTTGCTTGTAAATCAAGCAACATCACATCTTTTCTCAGTAAATCCTGAATTTTCATATTTTTTCTACCTCTACTTTTTCATATGTTTCGTTAATAAAAGCGGCTGTTGCCAAGTCATCAGAGAAAGTCGTTGCCGTTCCGCAAGCCACTCCCCATTTGAAGGCTTCAACAGCATTTCCTGAACGAACAAATTCCCCAGTAAAGCCTGCAACCATTGAGTCACCAGCTCCGACAGAATTTTTTACGATTCCCTTGATTGGTTTTGCAAAATAAGCTCCGTCCTTTGTTACCAAAAGCGCTCCATCACCTGCCATAGAAATAATGACATGTTGCGCACCCTTGGCTAGAATTTCACGAGCATATTTCTCAATCTCATCCAGCTTTTCCAGCTTCACTCCGAAAATATCACCCAGTTCATGATTGTTTGGTTTGACCAATAATGGCTGAAATTCCAGTGAATCAATAAGTGTTTGTCCCTCGAAATCACAAACGACTTGTGCTCCAGTTTGTCTCGTCAGGCTAATTAACTCTTTGTAGACGACATTTCCTAAATTTTTATTGCTTGACCCTGCAAAGACAACTGTATCTTTCTCTGACAGCCCTGAAAGAATATCTTTTAATGCTGCCAACTGCTCTGGTGAGACGGTCGGACCCGTTCCATTGATTTCTGTCTCAGCATCTGCTTTAATCTTGACGTTGATACGCGTATCCTCTGACACTTGGACAAACTTGGTCGCAATCGCTTCATTTTCCAAGGTATCAGTAATAAATTTTCCAGTAAAGCCACCGATAAAGCCAGTCGCTGTATTGTCAATTCCCAAACGTTTGAGCACACGACTGACATTGATACCTTTGCCACCAGCAAATTTATCATCGCTCTCCATACGATTCACGCTTCCAACATTGACCTTATCCAAACGGACAATATAGTCAATAGAAGGGTTAAGCGTAACAGTATAAATCATACTTCAATAACCTCCGTTTTTTCTTTTATCTTCTCCAATTGCTCATTGGTACAAGTACTAGTAATAATGCTTGCGCGTTTGATAGGTGCGACTTTCACGAAAGAGGTCTGACCGATTTTTGAGGCGTCAGCTAAGACATAAGTCTGCTTGGCGTTTTCAAGAATCGCTCGCTTGACTGCTCCTTCGTCCATATCAGGCGTTGTATAGAAATTTTCATCAATTCCATTCATACCAATAAAAGCTTTATTGAAATTCAACTGACCGATTTGGTTCAAAGCAACACCACCGATACTAGCATCTGTTGAGCTTTTGACAACTCCTCCGATAATAACCGTTGGAATGTTTTTCTCAACTAACTTTGTAGCATGGTGAATGGAGTTGGTTACAACCGTCATATGTTTGCTTGAAAGCTCATTGATTAACAATTCATTTGTCGTTCCAGCATCAATAAAAATAACATCCTGTTCTTGTATCAATTCCGCCGCTTTTTGAGCAATTCGCAATTTATCTTGAACGTTTTTGATAGATTTTTCTTGATTGCTTTCTTCCTCTTGAAGGAAATGAATGCTTTCTGCTCCACCGTGAATCCGGCGCAGCTTTCTTTCATCTTCCAATTCGTCTAAATCTCTACGAACTGTTGATTCAGACGTATTTAACAAACGAACTAAGCTATCCAGAGAAACAACTTGATGATGATTGATTTCCTCTAAAATTACCTGTTTGCGTTCTGATTTTAAGATAGACCTCACCTCTTCCTGCAATCGTTTACAGATTTATTATACACTAATTCATTTCAAAGTCAAGCATTTTCTTTCAAAAACTGTCATTTTTAATAAAATATCGAAATACAATAAGAAAAGGCTGAAATTCGTATTCAACCTTTTCTTTTCTATACTGTTATACTGTCGCTTTGATTGCTGCTTCAACAGCTGCTTTTTCTTTGTCAATCAAATCAATACGAGCGGAAATTTCTTTGATTCCCATACTAATATTACGGCTAATTGCCAAATCAGATAATTGTGGTTCAAAGAAGGCTTTGTATTCTGCTAAACGTTCATACGTCTTAAAGGTACTTGCTGGATAAATGACAAATTTGTCAAAACTCATATCTCCACCAAGAGCTGCCTTAATCCAATCCCAATTGTCACGCGCCCAGGTCCAGACAGTTCCTTGTGTGAAATCATGTTGTAAGAAAGTAAAATACCAACTCATTGCTAAATCCTGTGGTTTCACAACATCTTTATTTTTCCATTCTTCTAAAAGATGCGCTAGAGTTGCTTCATTCTTCGTATAAGATAGAGCAGAAGCCAATTGACGTTGGAAGTTGCCATCAACCGTTGCAATGTAGGTTGCTAGATATTTATCGGTCAATTCCTTTGTCTCATGGTGTTTGATTTGGTTAATCAAAATTTGCAAGCGAGTGGCTGCAGGAAGTTTTTCCAAAGTATCGTGATAAGCTTCAAAAATTTGGCTAGCTTTTTGACTCGCTTTTTCATCATCAGCCGCAATCATATTCGCTACAACGATTTGACGAACCAATTCATCTTCATCTGTTTCGCCTGCTTTAGCTTCAAAACCAAGTCGGTCAAAGTTAGCTTGATTCAGCTTAACAAGTAATTTCTTAAAAGCAACCTCTGTTTCTGTCCCTTCGTCCACAAAAGTCTTCAAACTAGTTAGCACAGCTTTCACAGCAGATACTACAAGATAAGATCTTTCATTGGTCAATTTTTTAACCACTGGAATCAAGTCTGCAAATGAAACGAAACCAGCTTCAGCCAACAAACGACGTTCTTGCACCACTTGCAACTTACTTGTATTATCTAAGTCTGTAATAGTTGCCAAAATATTGTCTAGCAATTCGCCTTGATAATCAGTAATGTAATGCGCTGTATTTTCTGTATTAAAACGAAGCGCTCCTTCATTTTGAGCTGCCAGAGCTGCATAATTTGGAATTTCAAGCGTTTCGGTTTCTAAAGTATCTGGAATACCAGTCCAATTACTATTCAATGGTACAACCCATAGACGACCTTTTTCTTCTTTTTCACCAATAAAGAATTGTTTTTGAGAAATTTTGAGAGTATCATTTTCCACAACCGCTGTTAAAACTGGATAACCTGGTTGTTCTAACCACGAATCCATAAAGGCTGCCACATCACGTCCTGAAGCTGCACCGAGAGCATTCCACAAGTCACGACCAATCGTATTACTGTATTGGTGTTTAGCAAAATAAGCATTCAAACCTTTTGCAAAGGCTTCATCTCCTAACCAACGACGAAGCATGTGCATGAGACGACTTCCTTTGGCATAGACAATTGCTGGGTCAAACAAGGTATTGATTTCGTCTGGATGTTTTACTTCCACATGGACAGATTGAACACCGTCAGTCGCATCCCGTTTTAGAGCCAGAGGAACGCCACTTGTTTGGAAGTCCTCAAAAATGTTCCAAGTCGGCTCAATAGCGTTCACACAGACATATTCCATCATATTAGCAAAACTTTCATTGAGCCAAAGGTCATCCCACCATTTCATTGTAACCAAATTACCAAACCATTGGTGAGCCAATTCGTGAGCAATCACAAGAGCTACTTGCTGACGGCTTGTAACAGTTGAATTTTCATCTACTAAAAGATAAACTTCACGATAAGTGACCAAGCCCCAATTTTCCATAGCTCCTGCAGAAAAGTCTGGCAAAGCTACATGCAGAGATTGAGGAATCGGATATTTTACTCCGTAGTATTCTTCATAAAAATCAATAGAGCGAACTGCAATATCTAAAGCAAATTCCAAATTTGAAACAGGGTGAGCTTTGGTAGAGTACACGCCGACCAAGGTACCATTCTTCGTTTTTGCTGTAACACCCTGTAAATCACCAGCCGCGAACGCCAAAAGATAAGACGACATGCGAGGAGTCGTTGCAAACTTCCAGATGCCAGTTGCTTTTCGATTTTCTACATCAACTTCTGGCATGTTTGAAAGTGCGATTTCTCCTGCTTCTTGGTCAAATTTCAAAGAAAGGTCAAATGTAGCTTTTGCTTCTGGCTCATCTACACTTGGAAAGGCTTCACGTGCAAAATGACTTTCAAATTGAGTAGAAAGAACTTCTTTTTTGACTCCATCAACAGTATAGTAAGAAGGATAAATCCCCGTCATATTATCTGTAATTTTACCTGTATAAGTCAGCGTTACTTCAACAACTCCTGCTTGACCAAGCTCAACGTAAACTGCTTCATTTTCATTATCTACAGAGAAAGGACGAGCTTCGCCAGCTACCTCAACGGACTGGATTGTCAAATCCTTCTGATGAAGAGAAATTTTTTCACCTTTTGCTTCTCCGCTAATGCTGACCTTACCTGTGAACGTTTTTTGCTCCCGATTCAAATCTAAAAAAATATCATAATGTTCTGGAACAAATGTTTCAATAAAATGTGCAACTGCTTGCATGTATGTCTCCTTAATAATATAATCTGTAACTATTGTAACATAATTCACGTGTCCTAACACAATTTCTCTATCGTTTTCCTCATTTTGTGATAAAATAGAAATACGTTACTATTTTAAGGAGAAATCATGTCTGAAATTTTTGATATTACGATTGTTGGTGGGGGGCCTGTGGGTCTTTTTGCTGCTTTTTATGCTCACATGCGTCAAGCAAAAGTGAATTTGATTGATTCGCTACCTCAGCTCGGTGGACAGCCAGCTATTCTCTATCCTGAAAAGAAAATTCTGGATGTTCCTGGTTTTACTAATCTAACAGGTGAGGAATTGATTGAGCGTTTGATTGATCAAGTAAAAACATTTGAAACAAGCATACATCTCAATGAGACTGTATTAGATATTGAAAAAAACGATGAATTATTTACCTTAACAACTAGCAATGGGAAACATATCTCAAAAGCCATTTTGATTGCTATGGGAGGTGGTGCCTTTAAACCACGTCCGCTTGAACTAGAAAATGTAGACCAATTTGAAAACATTCACTATCACGTGTCAAATATCAATCAATATGCTGGACAAAATATTGTTGTTCTAGGCGGTGGCGACTCTGCTGTTGATTGGGCATTGGCTTTTGATAAGATTGCACCGACCAGCATCATTCACCGCAGGGATAATTTCCGTGCTTTAGAACACAGTGTCAATGAGCTAAAAGCTTCTACTGTCACGATTAAAACACCATTTATCCCAAGTCAACTTATAGGTGAAGGAAACAAACTCACTCATCTTGAAATCACTAAAGTGAAAAGCGATGAAATGGAGCTCTTGCCGCTTGATCAGCTTTTTGTCAATTATGGCTTTAAATCATCTGTCGGGAATTTGAAAAAATGGGGACTACAGCTCAATCGCCACAAGATTATCGTCAATAGCAAACAAGAAACTTCTGTCGCAGGTATCTATGCTGCTGGCGATTGCTGTAGCTATGACGGAAAGATTGATTTGATAGCCACAGGACTAGGCGAAGCTCCTACAGCTATCAACAACGCCATGAATTATATCTATCCCGACCAAAAAATACAGCCAAAACATTCGACCAGTCTTTAAAAGGCAAAAAGAAGCTGGGACAAAAGTCCGACCTCAAATATAAAAAGCGAACAAAGCTAGTTTTCTGGTAATCAGAATTCTGCTTTGTTCGCTTTTCGCATTTAATTATAGATTTGAAGGGCTTAATAATTAAGATTTTTAAAAATTGAAATCTTTTTGTCCCAAACTCTTTTATATGTGCTTATTTCACGCTATCCATTTTTTCTCGGCAAGCCTTTTCGATGAGATCGAGTTTTTCAACACTTTCCTTTTCGTCTTTACCAATTGAATAGATGTATAGTTTAATTTTAGGTTCGGTCCCTGACGGTCTGAGTGCATACCATGAACCATCTTTAAAGTAATATTTCAAACAGTTTTGTTTTGGAAAATCAAGGTAGCCATCTTTAAAGTCAATCACTTTTTCAAGTTCCATTGCTCCAACTGTTGTCAAAGGATGTTCTCTAAATTCTTCCATCATGCGAGCGATTCTCTCTTGACCTTCTACACCTTCTAACTCAAGAGAAACTTGTCTTTCATTATAGAAACCAAATTCTGCATAGATATCATTTAAAACATCTAACAAAGTCTTACCCTGTTTCTTAAAGTAAGCAGCCATCTCCACGATCATCATAGAAGCACTGACAGCATCTTTGTCTCTGACAAAAGTTCCATAACAGAAACCGATACTTTCTTCGTAACCGAACACATACGTTTTTTCTTTAGTACGATCATATTCGTTGGCTTTGCCACAAATATTTTTAAATCCAGTCAGGGTTTCTACTGTTTCAATACCATATTTCTTCGCAATCGCTCTAGATAAATCACCTGTAACAATAGATTTCACCATGACAGGATTTTCAGGTAAATTATTGAGAGCAGAACGTTGTGAAAAAATATAATAAGAAAGCAAAGCACCGATCTTATTTCCGTTTAAAAAGACATAATCACCGTTTGCATTTCTTACTTCCAGCGCAACACGATCGCAGTCTGGGTCATTAGCAATCAAAATATCACAATCATTTTCTTTTCCAAGTTTTTCAGAATAGGCAAATGCTTTTGGAAATTCTGGATTGGGATAACCAACTGTTGTAAAATCTGGATCAGGAAATTCTTGTTCCTTTACGACATAGATATTTTCAAATCCTCTTCTTTTCAGAATTTCTCTGACAGGAATATTTCCTGTACCATTCAAAGGCGTATAGCCAACCTTAATAGATTTATCAACATCTTCATTGATTGTTAAATTGAGAACTTCTTGGTAGTAATCTTCTTCAACAGATGCATCAATATAATTTGCAAGACCGCTTTCCAAGGCTTCTTCAAAAGGAATGGACTTAATGTCTTCAAAATTCACAATTTCATCCATATGACCTGCAATTTGTCCTGCAATATCATCTAAAATCTGTGAACCTTCTTCCCAATACGCTTTATAGCCATTGTATTCTTGTGGATTATGGCTAGCCGTTACCATAACTCCTGCTTTACAGTGCAATTTTCTAATTGCATACGAGCACATTGGCGTAGGATGAATCCCATTGTAAATATAGGTTTTGATTCCGTGAGCAGCCATGATAGAGCAGGTCAACTCAGCAAATTCTTTTGATTTATATCTGACATCATAGCTGATTGCAACACCTCTTTTAATCGCTTCTTCACCATGGTCTTTCAAGGTTTCAGCCAATGCTTGTGCTGCTTTTCCTACCATATATTTATTCATGCGGTTGGTACCAGCACCCAATTTCCCACGAAGACCAGCTGTCCCAAATTCAAGTCCCTTATAAAATCGATCTTCAATTTCAGCTTCATCATCCTTAATAGATAACAAATCAGCTTTCGTTTCTTCATCGAAGAAATCATTGTTTAGCCATTGTTCATAAACTTCTTTGTAGTTCATATAACGACTCCTTTTAATATATTATTTCTCAATAATTCCATTCTATACTACCTTTTCGTTTTTATCAATCCTTTTCCCAATTTTTCTTTAAAACGCTTGCAGTTTTTTGTTTAAAACAGTTATTTATATGTAAACTTCACAGATTTTATCTCTCTGTGGGTGATTGTTGATTAGGTAAATTTTAATCAATAAATTGAATATCATTCTCATCTAATGCAAGAATATCCTGATAAGCAACATCTAGCTTAGATAATAGATCAACAGACTTAACGTAATGCGCATGTAAAAACAAGACTGCAGGATGAACTTTCTCGAATTCATAGTCTGGTGCCTGCTAAAGCTTGATATCATGGTAGCAATATTACAGGAGACATATTAGAAACTACTTAACTTGTACTAATTTGTCTTGATAATTTTCTTCAATAGCTTTTGCAATAAAATCTTTTTTTATTTTTGTAATAAATCTAATATCATTAAACAAGTGAAAAATAGTTGAAATATATCCCCCAATATCAACCTTTTTCACCAAATCTCCAGCTCCTCTCTTTACTGCAATAAGTACAATACCAGCATTTACCAAAGACGCTATGCTTTCAGAAATTATAATAACTTTTCTTGTTCTCACTTCATGTAAAGTTACATTTTTCTTTAGTGATTGAAGTAACTGATCTTTAGTTATCGTTTCGTTATTCTTTTTATTTTCTTCGCAAATAATCGTAATTCTGTGAGCAACAGAAATTACGTAATTAATCATCTCTGCTAATGCTGTCTGAACTCCGACTGATCCCCAAAAATCCAATTTCGCATAGTCTATTCCTGACTCACATAATTCCTTGATAATATCCGAATCTACCAACCACTGCAAAAATGGTAAGCTTAATCCTTCTTTCGAATACTCGTCAGATTTAATATGGTAGGCTTGCTTAATAAATGCTAGACCTATTGTTGCCTTTGATTTTTTATATCTTTTTACCGTATATTCAAACATCTTTATCGGATTTGCCTCAGCTATAGCAGCTGGCTTACCCGATGTGTCCTTTCCTACATGTAATGTACGAAATGCATTGTCTTTTCCAAGTGACATAGTATTTGTTAAAATATTACAAGTTCCAAATAAATAACCTAACCAAGGATCATGTCCTAATGTCTTGTCTCTATGATTCGTTCCGCTAAGCTTCACATTAAATTTTCTTGTACCACTCACCACATCGTATGGAACATGATTTATATCTGCTATTTCTTGAACTGAGGCATGATAATATCTTGAGCCCTTTGTTTTGTCGCTCTCCGCCTTATTCTTCATAGTACTTGTTTTGTCTTTATCATATACAGATTTCTTAGCCTCATCAGCGGTAGTATTGTGTAACGGTCTATCCTTCTTATTTTTGAACGCATCAAAATTAACAGAGGGTTGTAAGAATTGACGAATCATTTGTAATACTACTGCAATAAGAATAAAAAGAGCATCAGTTTTATTCAAACCTGTTTGACTTTTGAACTCACTTTCAATATCATCGTATTCTTTCTCAAGTTGAGCCAGATCCTCCTCAGATAACAAATCTTCCATTCTTAAAATCGTATCCATACCCTTGGCTGTTAACATACTCTACTAAAGAGGCATAATTCGATATCTCAGGAAGTATATTAATTGATTCGACAACCGCTTCGCTACCAGTCATCTTCTTATGAGTATCCATAAGCTGTTCTGCAAAATCACTAGAATGATCAGCCATAAATTTCATGACCATTACCATCTCTTTTTCTCTATACGAAATCATATTTATGTTTCCTCATTCAAGGCCTTATTGATTACAGATGCTGGACAATTTATAGCATTCAAGAGTTTAACTAAACAATTTATCTGCCTTTCTAACTCTTGTTTTTCAGCATGCATTTTATTATATGCATCAAACAAAAAATCTACGTTTTCTTCCAAGTCTTTTTGTAATTTATACTGCTTCAAAATAACTTCGTTATATTTCAAAATTCTCTTATTTACATCTACATTAAGAAAATCATCAATCTGTATTGAAATATCTTGTGCAAATTTCTTTGTATTCAGTGAATTTATTACTCATATCTTTATGCATTATTTCATCTAATTCTGTTACACGCTGTTGTAAATTAGAAATCCAAATGGTAAGTTTCTTTTTTCCTTCTTCAAGTTTCTTCTTTTGCCTCATTGATTCTTGGTTATCTTTTTGATATCTTTTTACTTTTGCATTCCTTAACATTTTTAATGCGAGTGGCAATGCCAATGCTGGAATAGATACAATATTTAATCCAGTAATCATTCCTAATCCCAGTCCGTCAACTGCCATTGTCCCTCCAGTAGCTAGCCCGCTGGAAAACATTCCTATGGTAACCGAAGTTCCTACTGCTGCTGCGACCGTTCCCCGACTATGGATGCATAACTCATATATTTTTTTGTAACATCTGATTCCTTATTTTCGAGATTTTTAACCAATGAGGGTAAGGATGATTCTTTTAGTTCCACTGGTTTAGAAATAGAATTAATATAAGATAAAATTTCTGTTGCATCATCATCAGCTTGTTGATACGCCTCTAAAATAGCTTCAATAGTTTCTGTACTCTTTTCCATATCCTCCTCCACATTTTTACTATTACGCTCTAATTACCTTCTAGATAACCTTTTTTATACCCTTTCTCCTAACTATTTTATATCTTCCTTGACTAGCAGAGCAACACACTCGACATGCTCACCATTGTCCAAACCAGTCTTAATAACATCTCCAACATCCATAATGTTTTTTAAACCTTAAATAAGATTTAGATAAATTTGTTTTTATTTGTAGGTTAAACCATCATGAAATGTCAATTCACAGATAGTTTTACTTATATATTTATACAGTCTTTTTGTATTTATAAATCATCCTCTTAAAATCTCGTCTATCTGCTCCGCTTCGATTTGTTTTTGTAAATCATCAATTTTTGTTTCAATATAGTTTTTATGTTTTATCCACTTTAAACCTATAAAATTTGGTAACAATGATTCGAGAAATCCAATCCAAGCTGAATACATAGGTACTGCACTACCTGACCAACTACAAGAAGTAGGTGTTAATGGTATTTTTTCAAAGTCTTCGAACAACGGATTATTCTTAAGAAAGAGCAAGATATATTCTTTTTTTCTTTTGAACTCTAATTTTGACACAACTGAAAATAGGCAATACATTTTTGCTTCATCATTGAAGAATCGTTGAATACATTGTCGAATCCACATATCTTGTCTTTCTAACAGCTTTTTCTCATTTTGCTTTGGCAATAATAAAGATTCTAAAAAATACGGTACTGACAACCTAGAATATTGACGGTTTCTTATCAACTGCTCAAAGATTTTATTATATATTTCTACAAAATCGTCCAAATCAAAAAAGCAACAATGCTTTTCTTGATGGTCACTAAAAGAGTCACTATTTATTAAATAATCTATATACTTGTCCAGTATAGAAGGTCTAACTGAATATATTTCCTTCAAAAATTGTCCGTCATAATCATGATGTTTATCATATGACAACATAGCATAGTATATTTCTTCAAGCAATTCTAAATTGCAATTAAATTTCTGAATCACTTCCCTTGGTGTATTATGATGATAATTAAATAACAAGCCAAAATAAATATCCACGATAAAAGAGGAATACTCTTTTTTATCCAAAATAATTTTGCAACCTTCTATTAATGCTAATTCATCTATTGCATTATACTTATCCAGAAAATCTACATCACGCATTGATGATGAGGTAATATATCTGTCAGAAGTATCTTTCAAAAAATCATAAAGCCCTTGTAAATGTTTTTCTGTAATTAATCCCGGCGGTAATTCATGATAATATGCATATGTCCAAGCATTTTTCTGACTATATTCTTCACTAATAATAATTTCATACACTTCTGAATCGGATAATAATGAAAATAAATTGTCTACTAGATGGTATGGATGTAAATTGTTTGGTGTATCGTTTTTGATATAATATTTAATTGCATCAACATACAAATCTGCTTTATCGGAAATAGCATCAAAGGCAATGCCTAATCCTTCACCGACCTCCCAATATGAATGGTTATCTAGCTCAGAAATACCGTTGCAAACATCAATTAACTTCTTAAATATCTGTAAATCACAATTCAAAGTGTAATGATTAATTGATTGCTGCTTTTGTTTTCTATTTTCTTCATAACCAGTTTCTTTATAATCTGGTCCTTTAAGAAGACAATATAATTGAAAGCTCTCTCCTTCAAAATATTCAGAAAACAAGGATTCACAATAATAATTCATTCTGCTAAAAACTTGCACTATTTTGTCTGCTAAAAGGTAATTTGCCAATTTATCTGGTGGAAAATTTAACTTCAAAATTAATTCAATATATTTTAAATCAAATTGTAAAACAGGAATGCTTATATCGTCAATAATGCCACCATAAGAACTAAGAATTTCCCTAACTTTTTCTCTATACTTTTCAATTTTACTCAAAGAAGTTAACGATTCCCAAATTAACTCACGATATTTTTCAACACCTTTAGACATAGTTAATGGAATCTGATATATGGTTATTGCATTCTTTCGTCCTTCCTCCGCTGGAGAAAAATTTAACTTCAGAAATTCTTCTGCTATCTGCAAAAAAATTATTACAATAAATTCTTGTTTCCAATCATTTGAATATTCTATTATTTTTTCAAAAAAAGTTATTTGAGTGTAAAAACTATTACGAAAAGAAGCCCTCTGAATACCAAAATATATATTAACTGCATGGTAAAATTCCATAAATAAATCTGGTCGCTTTAGATAATATTGAAAAAACAAATCACAAGCGGTTGGTAAATCAGTCATATCTGCAAATCCACCAAGAATTTTAATGATATCATTTTCCACATGTTGATAATTTTTTCTTTTTTCAGTATCTATATCGATCCATTCACAAATCACTCTTTCTTCAGATTCAATTTCATTTTGCAAAAGCAAAAGTGTTTCCGTAGGATTAATGCGAAAAAAGACTTTTACAAATTCAAAGAAGATTGGCGATTTTTCTGTTGATAATTCATCCCATAATAACTTTATTTCTTTCTCAGCAAAATTTAAAAGTGCCTTATTTTTAAAAATATTAAGTAACGTATTAACAGAAGATACAGTTCTCTCTCTGTAACTTGAAAAGCAAGCTTTAATCATCTTCGACAAACTAAGTAATTTTTTGTCAAAGAAAATATATTTTAACAAATAATTAGACAAACATTGATCAGAAAAACGAACAGCTTTATCATTACAAATATCGACAATCTCCCGCTCGTGAAGCATACGGATATTTTCAATGAAACTATCTCGATTTAACCCTTTTTCCTGTAAAATTGGTAAAAGTGCATCAATATAATCTAAATGAATTGCTTCAAGAAAAGCAATTATACCAGAAGTTATACACAGATTTTTGTCTATAAAAAATTGATTATTTTCTAAATTAGAACCATAATAGTCTTCATATAATTGTGACACATCATCAATAGACTCCAAACGATTTGAACTGCATGCTACTTTCCCAGCAAGTATAGCAATACGAGCATTTCCTTCTGCAATTCTTATAATTCGTTCTTGATAGTCTGAATTCAAAATGCCCAATGAAGTTTCAAGTAATTCCTTAATCTCATTCTCTGAAAATACATTTACATTCACAATTTCATAAGAAGTGATTGCTCGAACATCGTTTATCACTTTTTGAAGTGCATAATCCCTTACTGTAATAAGTATTTTTACATTATATCCCTCTGGTTTCATACTAACGTATCGGATAATATGCTGCAGTCCTGACAATTGATTGGCATCATCAATAAAAAGAAAATAATCTCCTGGTTTATCTAAAAAAAGTTTTAAATCCTCGTATATTGGTAATGCATTACTATGAATACAGTAAGTCTTTTCATTCTTAGCATCTGCATGATTTTTTACATAATGCAAAGCTAAACGTGTTTTTCCCGTACCTGATGAACCACTAAGTATAACAACATCCACTTTAAGATAAGCATTGATGATATCTTGAAATTCTTTTTCTCTGAATAGAAATTTAGTGTCAATTGGAGCAGCCATTCTATTTGCATTGTAACTATTAATAAATTCATCATATGATTGAATTTGATCTGTACTTATTGATATTCCCAAAAAATCACGTGAAAGATTATGATGGAAAAGATATATATCTTCTGCAAGCTTATCAATTCCGATAATTACAAGCTTAACTCCAACATCTTCACACAGTTTTTTTACTTCACTATCTTGAAAGGGTGTAAGGTTTGATGAAGTATGACAATAAATAATTTCAGAGATTTTGTCATATGGAACACCTGTCTTTGCTGTATCAAGACATTTTTCAAGGTCATCCCTAATTTTTGCAAATAAGTTTGTCCTTTGAGTTGTGTATTCAACAAAAACATACTTTTCATTTGATGCAATAAAATATGTATCAGGTGTACCTAAAGTGGTCTTTCGTGTACCTGCTTCTCCACCAAGAGATACTATACTCGGATAGCCCGTTTTATATAAATAAGAATCACAAAGATTTTGAAATGAACCTGCATCCAGTTGTAGTATTTTTTGTTTAATACTTTCAATATTAGCCACTGTCTATAATCCCCCCTATTGTTTTAATATTACAACATCTTAAAGTGCTTCAACGCATCCAAAATAGCTTCTTCCTTTTCAATTGAGCACTGTAGAACTTTCTGGTTCTCGTTCTTTGAAATATTATAGTGTTCCCTAACTTCTAAACCATGCTTTTTCTTAACTTGTGCAATGTACAGAGTAGATACTTTAACCCCAAACTTTTCCAAAACATAGTTTTGAATTTGTTTATATGTTGCCTTACTTTCAGCACTTGTTAAATCCATATCATCCATCGGAAGTTCTACACTAATATATTTCTTAGAATCTAGTTTTGAAAGCAACACAATTGTCTCCACATGATGCGTCATTGGAAACAAATCCACGGGCTGAACTTTTGTGAGTTTATAGCCTAGTTCTTGATAGAGCTTGATGTCACGTGCCATGGTGGCGGCATTGCAGGAAATATAGACGATTTTCTTTGGATTCATACTGACGCTTGATTTGATAAAACTTTCAGTCAAGCCTTTACGTGGTGGGTCGACCATGATGATACTAGGTTTTATACCTTGGTTCAGCCATTTTTTGATAGCATTTTCTGCTGAATCACAAATATAATGGGCATTGCTAATACCGTTTAGCTCAGCATTCTTTTTGCTATTTTCAACTGCTTGGGGGATGACCTCCACGCCATAGACTTCTTTGACATGTTTCGCAACTGACAATCCAATGGTTCCAATCCCCGAATAGGCATCCACTACAATATCTTCTGTATTCAACTCAGCGAAATCAATCGCCGTTTGATACAGCTTCTCTGCCATCTCTGTATTGACTTGGTAAAATGCTGGGGCAGCAATTTGAAAGTGATTCTCTAGCATGCGGTCAGTAATATAATCTTGTCCATACAGTACACGAAATTCCTTCCCCAAAATCGCATTACCTGGCTGGTTGTTAATATTTTGCATGACAGACTTAATAGCCGGAAATTGCGCAACTAATTGCTCTATCAACTGATCAATACGGAAAATTTTGGGACGAGTTGTCACTAAAATAACCATGATTTCACCAGAGTAATGTCCACGACGAACCACAATATTACGAATCAGACCAGATTGCTCTTTCTCATCGTAAGGTTTCAGGTCAAAACGACGCAGCAAATCCCGCACCGCCAAAACGACTTGGTCAATAACTGAATCCTGAATATAAAAATCCTCAATTGGCATTAAATCATGCGAATTTTTTCGGAAAAATCCCGTTTCTAGCTGTCCATTGACACGGCGAACAGGAACCTGCGCTTTGTTTCGATAATGTAGTGGGTGCTCCATACCAAGGGTTGGTGCCACTTCGATATCTGCAATTCCAGCAATCTTGTAAAGACTATCTCTAACTTTCTTGGTTTTAAATTTCAATTGCTCACTATATTTTAGATGCCCAAGGTCAGCAATACCTGTCCTCAGATAAGCCACATCAACATCTTCGTTTCGATAAAGGGATTTCGTCAGATAGGCTTCTACCTTGCCAAAACCAATTTTTTTATTGACTTTCAGTATGCGCATACGGATACGTTCCGTAGGCAGAGCATTCTCTACAAAGAAAACCACCCCCTCTGCCTTAGCCACTCCTGCACCGTCATGGCTCAAATCCACAATTTCAACTTCTATCACATCATTCTTTTTTAACATATATTTCTCTTTCTATCAGCTCTGCCATTTCCCAAAAAAAGAAAGCGACCGCATCATCACTTTCTATTATATCATTTATCTGAGTCCTAATTGTGCTAATTTTGCTTTATAGGCTTCAAAATCAACTAGTAAGCCTTGACCGCCATACATATCATAAGCGTCTATCCAATCGCCATTTTTAGGAATAGTCATCTTTTCAACACCATTACGAGCATTGGTAAGAGAAGATAAGCCGTGCGTTAGTAAAAAACTATACGGAACATTGGTTGAGGTTAAAGCAAATACTTTTCCAAGCGCTTCAGAGCCTGTAAAAAGCTTCGTTGGGTCTTTGACTTGCTGAATAATCGCGCTCATCACCTCTTGTTGGCGACGTGTTCGGCCAAAATCTCCTTCGTCATCTTTACGGAAACGCGCATAATTCAAAAGCGTGCGTCCGTCCATTCGCTGTTTGCCAACCTTAATCGTCTGCTCTGGGACCACGCCGTCTTTCATATTGAGGTCATCTGGCACCTGAACTTCACTCACTTTTTCGCCATTGATAGTCGAGAAATTCGCATTCATTTCAACACCATTTGGAAAAAGGGTATCAATAGCTGTCGCAAAAGTTGAAAAATCAACCAAGGCATAATATTTAATGTCAATATCAAAATTGTCTTTCAGCACTTGACGTACTAATTCAGCGCCTTGATTGTTATTCTGCTCCCCAATTGCATATGCTACATTTAGCTTTTGATCATAACCTGATCCTTGACTCACTCCATCAATGTGAACGAGCGTATCTCTCATGAAACTGACGAGTTTCATTTTTTTATTTTTTCCACCAACATTTAAGACCATGATTGAATCGGTCCGCGTTTCAGAAGAAGATTGACCAATTCGTCCATCTGTACCCAAAATAAGTATATTCACACCGTCTTTGGTATCTTTCCCATTAAAGACTTCTGTTTGGGCAGCTTTGGCATTTGGGTTGTTTTTTGAAGTGTTCAAGCCTTTTATAAACATGAACAACATGCCCCCTACAATGAGAACCAAAATTAAAGCAAGCCAAGCTAGAATCCGCTTCACACGTATTTTTCTATGCCGCTTTTCCTTTTTAGGCTTGGGTGTATTTTCTACAACACTTTCAGCCGCATTAGTTGGTATACGCTCTGATTTAAATCGTTTATTACGGCAACTTCTCTCTGGATATTGAGGGAGTCCCTGCTCGGTGTAACCAAAATTCTCAGGCACTTGTTGGTCAGAAAAGGTAGCTCTTGCTTCACGAGCTGACTCTACTCTTTGGTCTCCTTCTTGCTTGCTAAGAAGATATTGATATTCTTTTTTCTCGCGTTCATTTAAATAATGGATATTTTTGTAAAGATAGTCCAGTCTCAACTGCTCATGGTGGCTGAGATTATCTGATTTTTTATCCATGATTGCTCCAATCTACTGTTCTGAAATAGTATAAACGGTGTAATTTCCTAAAATTTTATAAGTAATGCCAATTGCTTCTAGCTCTCTCATCGCAAATGACACTAAATCCTCTTTTTCATTATTGATGTCCACAATGAAAAAATATTCTCCCAAAGCGGTCTTCAACGGGCGGCTTTCAATCTTTGTCAAATCAATTCCCCGCCAAGCAAAAGTTGCAAGAGCTTTATATAAAGCACCGGGTAAATTGTCTGGCAAAGTCAAAGCAAGCGTGAGTTTCTTTTCCTTAGGATATAATTGCAAAGTCGGAATCGACTGTCCCAGCAACCAAAAACGGGTGAAATTCTCAGCCATTTCTTGAATATTCTCTGCAATAATCTGCAGACCGTATTCACTAGCTGCACTCCTTGGCGCAATAGCTGCATAATTTTCTTCTGGATGCTGAGCCACAAAACGAGCCGCATAAGCTGTGCTAGCTGTTATTTCGATTTTAGCTTGTAGATAATGCTGGCGAACATATTTTTTCCCCTGCGCAATTGCCTGCGGATGAGAAAAGATTTTTTCTATTGGCTTATCAGCTGCCGTTGCCAATAATTGTTGCTTGATTGGCTGGACGATTTCTGCCACAGCATGAATGGCTGCCTGATGAAAAAGGTAGTCCAATGTTTCATGAACGCTTCCTTCAATTGAATTTTCAACTGGCACTACAGAATAATCCACTTCTCCTGTCTCGTAGGCTTTTACAACTTCCGTGATATTTTCAAAAGCCACTAACGTATCTGCTGGAAAAGCTTCTTGTGCTACATGATGAGAAAAAGACCCTTTCGGACCTAAAAATCCAATTTTCATTGCAACACCTCCACGATTTGTTTAGGCGTCAGAGTAGTCACATCAATAACTTTTGTAGCCACTTCTTCATACCAAGTCTGACGTTGCTCGAAAAGATTTTTCAAATCAGCTTTGCTATTGTTCAAATAAAGTGGGCGCTGGTGTTCTTGATCCTCTTCAAGACGCTGATAAAGTGTCTCAAAATCTGTTTTTAAATAAATATTTTCAGCGTTCTGCTTTAACAACTCGCGATTTTGAGCATTGCTGATGATGCCACCACCAGTTGAGATGACTTGTTCTGACTGTAGCAATTCTTTTAATAATTCACTTTCTTTTTGCCGAAAAGCTGCTTCGCCATACTGCTCAAAATATTCTTTAATCGGCATTTCCAGTCTCTCTGACAAAAGCTCATCCATATCGATAAAATTTTCATCTAGCAAGCTAGCAATCGTTGACTTTCCAGCCCCCATGAAACCAATCAAAATCTTAGCCATGAAGTAAGTCCTCCAAATCAGCAAAGAAATTTGGATAGCTCGTATTGATAGCTTCGGCGCGCTCCAACTCGACTTGACCGTCCTTTACCAAAAGAGCTGCAATAGCTGTCATCATGCCAATTCGGTGGTCGCCAAATGTATGAACTTTAGCACCGTGAAGAGACGTTTTCCCTTTGATGATCATGCCGTCTTCTGTCGGAGTAATATCAGCCCCCATGCTATTTAGTGCATCTGCCACAACTTGGATACGGTCTGTTTCTTTTACCTTTAATTCTTCCGCATCACGAATCACCGTTTGCCCCTTAGCTTGCGTGGCAAGAAGTGCAATGATTGGCAATTCATCAATTAAACGTGGGATAATTTCTCCGCCAATTTCTGTGCCGACTAATTCAGACGTCTCTATCGTTATGGTGGCAGACTTAGCAATATTGTCTACATTGGACAAGTTTATATTTCCCCCCATAGCCTTGACAACATCCAAAATGCCAGTCCGTGTTTCATTGATACCGACATTTTCCAAAATAATCTTAGAATTAGGAACGATAAGTCCTGCCACTATCCAGAAAGCCGCACTAGAAATATCTCCTGGTACCAACACGTTCTGCCCAGTAAACTCTTGCCCACCTTGAACGCGGATTTCCTTTCCATTGACAGAAATCTGACCACCAAATTGTTTAATCATATCTTCTGTATGATTGCGGGTCATTTCTTTTTCCACAATGACAGACTCGCCTTGAGCTTGTAAAGCCGCAAATATCAAAGCAGATTTAACCTGAGCAGACGCTACAGGCAAGGTGTAATGAATAGACTGTAAGTTCTTATTTCCATGAATGGTGAGCGGTGGCAAATCACGCTCGGTTCGCCCAGCGATTTGCACCCCCATTTGACGAAGAGGAATCGTTATGCGATCCATAGGACGTTTAGATAAACTATCATCACCAAACATTTCCGCCACAAAATCCTGCCCAGCTAATACACCTGAAATCAAGCGAATAGAGGTTCCAGAATTTCCCATATTTAGTTTGTTTGTCGGCACTTGAAGACCAGCAAAACCCACTCCATGAATCGTTACTACATTGCCGTCATCTTCAATTTGAACACCTAAATCACGAAAAACTTGCATGGTGGATAAAACATCTTCACCACGCAAAATATCATGAACCGTTGTCACTCCCTTGGCCAAACTACCAAACATAATCGATCGATGACTAATAGACTTATCACCCGGCACACGAATGCACCCAGCTAATCCCTTTGCATTTGTTCGTAACTGCATAGAAAACCTCATACCTGATTCTTTTTACATATTGTACCATAAAAAGAGAAGGGAAACAAAAGAGAGCGGGGAAAAAGCTTCATTTCGTTGAATTCAACTTTTCCTCACCCTCTTAAAATTATAAACTTTCTGCAAATTTTTGCTTGATGAATTGTGCAGAGTAAGCTAATTTTTCTTCCTCTTCTTCCGTTAAACTAAGTTTGACTTGCTCAAGAATTCCCTCACGCCCTACAATCGCTGGATAACTCAGGTAGGTGTCTAATGGCTGATAATAATTTGACACCGGCAATTCTTCATGTGAATCTGATACAAGAGCTACTGCTAAACGGATAGCTGCGCTCGCAATGCCATAAGATGTGTACTTTTTGCCATAAAAGACGGTATGCCCTCCTTTAAGGGCTTCTAGAGCAATCTCATCCAACTTCTCGACTGAAGCAAATGTAGAAATCGGTTGCCCTTTTATCCGTACTTGGCTCCAAGCTGTAAATTGAGAATTTCCATGTTCTCCAAGATTGTAGCCATAAACGCTTCGAGGGTCAACACCAAAGCGAACACCGACTGCACGTTTCATGCGAGCTGTGTCCAATAGCGTTCCCGTTCCAATAACACGCTCTTTAGGCAGACCAGTATAGTGTTGATAAAGACTAGTAATGACATCTACTGGATTACTAATAACAATGATAATCCCTGTAAATCCAACTTTTTTCAATTGTTCAGCGACAAAAGGAACTTCCTTGGATGTAAAGGGTAATTCCGCAAATCGATCGGCGTTGGGGTTATCTTGTAATTTGATATTGCCCAGTGCTGACACCACCACATCCGCATCTGCCAATGCCTGATAATCATTAACAATAATATTTGCGTGATGATTCAAATTTGCTGCAGCGTCCTGAAAGTCAAGTGCATCTGCTTTGACTTTCGCTTCATTTTTATCAATCAACACATAATCATCAAAAGCACCTTGCGCAATCAGACCATGCGCGACTGCGGCACCAACATTTCCCATACCAATAATCGCAATTTTACGTGACATAAAGCACCTCCACAAAATACACCGTTCAGCTTCATCATTAAACTGAAAATCTGTTTAGTTGATACATTTCATTATACTCAGAAATTAGTAAAAAACAAGTATTTAGTGGAAATATTCAGAAAATTCTCGCTAATTTGTTGAATCCTTTCTTCTCCTATGGATTTCATGCACATAAAAAGCTGACCAAAATCTTGAATCAGCTTGAATCATAACCTTATTTCAACAATTCTTGAACCGGATCAAAAATGATACGTTCAATATCAGCCAAGTAAATAGACAATTGTTGTTGTTTATTGAAAAATTCAGTCAGGGCAGGATTGCCTTGAATCTTATCCCCAAACGACTTCATCTTGTCTTGCACTTCTTGCGTTGGCATTTGACCTGATTGCGCCATGCCCTGCAGTTCTTGCTGGAAAGCTAGATAGTCTTTTAAAAGACTCTTTGCTTCACTATCAGCATCTACTGCTTTTTTGCTTTCGACAACGGCTTTGTACTCAGGAAGGTCTCGCAGAGTACGGCTTAATTCATTTGCTAAATCATAAATATTTGACATAGTCTTCCTCCTTAATCTAAAAAGACTTGATAGTGTGTCTTTTCTCTTATTATTTTAGCAGATTTTTCTAAATCTTCGCGATTTTTAAAGGTGATTTGCAAAATTCCGTGAATATCTTCGCGATTTTCTTCGTTAATGTGAATATTGACAATGGATGTTCCCCTTAGAAGTTCCAACACTCCTAAAATAGCATCTTCTTCATCGGGAACATTGATAAAAATGTCATAAAAACTATCCACACCTGCTCGCTTATGAATTGCCATAGCTTTTCGCACTTGGCGACCATGCTGAAAGAAATTCCAAATCACATCTTCATTTTTATTCTGAATAGCACCTGAAATAGTATCCAAGCGCTTCTTAAAATCCTCTATCCTCTCTAAAATAGCATCTGGATTTGTCAACAAAATCGAAGTCCACATGCCCGGCTCACTTTCTGCAATCCGTGTCATATCACGAAATCCTCCAGCAGCGAAATGCTGCGTCATCTCGTGTTGCTGAGTATAGGCAGCGGCTTGATCCATAAGACTAGAAGCGAGAATATGCGGAAAATGGCTAATTTGACTGGTGACACGATCATGCTCGTTGGCATCAATTTCGATAAAGCGAGCATGCAGACCAGATAAGAGATTCTTCATTTCTGCTATCGTGCCGTCTTTCGTCAAATGAGACGGAGTAAAAATATAATAGGCATTTTCAAAGAGATTTACATCTGCTGCACTAGCACCTGACTTATGGCTACCAGCCATCGGATGAGCACCTATAAAGCGAATGGTTTTCTCCTTTAGAGCTTCTTCAGCAGCAGCTACAATTTCAGCTTTGGTAGAACCTGCATCTGAGATAATCACATCTTTTTTCAAATCTAAAGTTGCTAATTGCCTGATAAACTCAATGGTTTGCTTGATAGGGACAGCAAGAATAATCACATCTGCCAGAGGAGCAAATTCAGCAAATTGGTCGGTCACTTGATCTACCATGCGTTTTTCAAGGGCAATTTTTCGGGATTCTTCGCCACGATTGTAACCTAATATAGTATAGTCTGGATGATCACGTCGAATTCCAAGCGCGATTGATGAACCAATCAAACCAAGACCTGCAATATAAATAACTCTCTTTTCCATGCTTACTCCTTACTTTGGCTCAACGATAAATCCCAGAATAATCGACACTAAAATAATAACCATAACAATCGCTGTGAAAATCGTATACATTTTATCTTTTGTTTTGACAAAAATGATAAAAGTTGAAATCACTCGAAAAATCGGTGTCAAAATAAGCATAAAAGCCCCTAGTAACATAAACGTCACTGCATCAAAAATGGAATGGCTCTTCACATAGGCAACTGGATTAAACTGTTCCAAATTCTTTAAAGAAATGACCTGCTGACCACTAAAAAGGTAAAGAACCAAGCCAATAAACATAAAAAGAATGGAGAGAAAAATCCCTATGCGAAGAATTTTCCCCATGACCAAATCCAGCTCTTCTTTTTGCATTTTATCTGTCATTGTATACCTCGTATAAACATCTGCACACCCAGAGCTAATAAAGCGACTAGAAAAATCCAGCGCAATACTTTTACAGGTACATAAGGCATGATGCGGCTTCCGATGAAAGAACCTGCTAAAACACCCAAGGCGATTGGTGTAACCAATACCGGGTTGATTTGTCCTATAAAAAGGTAAAAGATAGCTGAAGCCGTTCCTGTCACTCCCATCATAAAGTTAGAAGTTGCTGAACTAGCTTTTAAAGGCATTTTCATAACAGTATCCATGGCCAATACTTTGAAAGCACCCGCACCAATTCCTAAAAGCGCCGACATAACACCTGCAAAGAACATGACAACAGAGCCACCAGGGACATTGGTCACTTGATACTTGATTGTTTGATTGAGACCTTTGTCAAAATATTCACCACCAAGATTTAATTTCTCTGCGATAGCATCATTGTGACTCACATTCTGATTGTCCTTTTTATCATGAATCTTCTGGTACATATTAAATGCTTGAAAGAGCATGAGAGCGCCATAAAGTAAGAAAAGGACTTGTGAATCTGTTATCACTGATAACATAGCGCCTACAAAAGCTCCTAAAGTCGTAAAAATTTCCAAAAACATGGCAATTCGCAGATTGAGCATATCATCTTTGAGATAGGCAATCGCAGACCCTGAACTAGTTGCTAAAACTGCAATAATAGAGGCTCCTACCGCATACTTAATGTCTACTCCAAATAAGAGAGTGAGTACAGGCGTGATAACAATTCCGCCTCCAAGTCCTAATAAAGCGCCCAAAATTCCTGCAAAAATTCCGACCAAAGTCATTGTAAAAATATAGGTGAGCATTAAAATCCTTTCACATAATCGCGGTGTTGTTGAACGGCTTCTTTTAATTCTTTCAGATTGTCTGAAGAGAATTTCTCCAAAACCTCAGTTGCAAGCACTGTTGCAACAACAGCTTCCATAACAACACCAGCAGCTGGAAGAGCTGTCGGATCGCTTCGCTCCACCGTTGCTTTATAAGGCTCGTGTGTCTCAATATCAACGCTCATAAGTGGCTTGTAGAGAGTTGGGATTGGCTTCATCACTCCGCGCACTACGATAGGTTCTCCGTTGGTCATACCGCCCTCGAAACCACCTAGATTGTTAGTACGACGAGTAAAGCCGTCCTCTTTAGACCAGATTATTTCATCCATCACCTGACTGCCCTTAAGCCGCCCTGCTTCAAAACCAACTCCAAATTCCACACCTTTAAATGCATTGATAGAAACCACTCCTTGAGCAATTTTAGCATCTAGTTTTCTATCCCATTGAACATAGGAACCTAGTCCAACTGGCACACCACCGACAATGGTTTCAACAATTCCACCAATCGTGTCACCATCTTTCTTTATCTGATCAATATAGGCTTTAATTTCCTCTTCACGTTCTGGATTGACAATCGAAACTTCTGACTGACGAGCACGTTTCTTGATTTCAGAAACGGTCAGATTTTCCGGAACCTCAATGTCAATGCCACCGAAAGTTACGATATGACTAGCTACCTCAACTCCGATTTCTTCTAAAAGACGCTTAGCAACAGCTCCCACCGCAACCCGCATGGTCGTTTCACGCGCAGAAGAGCGCTCCAATGAATTGCGCAAGTCGTCAAAACGATATTTCATACCGCCGACCAAATCTGCATGACCTGGACGAGGTTTGGTAATCTTGCGCAGCCCTTTTTTCTTGTCCTCCACATCTGCTACATTCATGATGTCCAACCATTTTTGATGATCTAGATTGGTCACATTGAGTGTAATCGGCCCCCCCATGGTTCGCCCATGCCGAACACCAGAAGTAATTTCCACTTTGTCACTCTCTATTTTCATACGAGCTCCACGACCGTATCCGCCCTGACGACGTTTCAATTCTGCATTGATGTAGTCAGCTGTCAAAGGAAGCCCAGCTGGCACTCCTTCAATGATAGCTGTTAAACGCGGTCCATGTGACTCCCCAGCAGTTAAATATCTCATTCCGTTACCTCATCTGTTGTTGCTATTTAGCTCTTACTTTTCTAAATAATCTTTCATTTCTTCTAAAGAAATCTGATGAATGGCTGTCCTACCTAATTCTGGAACAATGACTAATTTGATTGTCTTGCCCCGAGCTTTCTTATCATGAAGTAAGGCATGATAGAGTTCTTCTTGTCGCCAAGGTTGATAATCAACTGGAAGCCCAAATTTGCGACACATCTGCTCAATATCTGTGGTAATTCCTTTAGGCATCAGCCCCTTTTTTTCTGCTACACGCGCTACCTGAACCATTCCAATAGCCACAGCTTCTCCGTGCATGACTTTGCCATAACCAGCAGTCGCCTCCACTGCATGACCAATCGTATGTCCAAAATTTAGATAAAGGCGCACACCATTGTCAAGTTCGTCTTCCACTACTAGCTTTCGTTTGACATTGCAAGAATGATAGATGATACTTTCTGCGTGCTCCAAAATGGATTTTGGACTACCATCCATGTCAAACAGTTCCTGCCACAGCTCCACATCCTCAATCAAACCATACTTGATGACCTCTCCCATGCCTTCAATCAATTCACGTTGTCCTAAAGTTTTTAAAACATCTGGGTCAATCAGAACCCCGTCCGGCTGAGTAAAAGTACCCACCATGTTCTTAGCCCACGGCGTATTGACTCCTGTTTTTCCACCAATCGAAGAATCTACCTGAGCTGTCAAACTCGTCGGTATCTGTACAAAATGAATACCTCGCATATAAGTTGAAGCGGCAAAGCCAGCCAAATCACCGACCACACCGCCACCCAAGGCAACAATACCATCACTGCGAGTCATCCCTACTTTAGCGAGAAATTCATAAACTTTATTGACTGTTGTTAAATTTTTACTAGCTTCACCTTCCAGAAAATCAAATACAAACACTTCAAAACCAGCAACTTCTAAGCTACATTTAACCGTTTCAGCATACAGACTTGCCACATGATTATCTGTGATAACAACGATCTTTTGAGCTGACCATAAACTTGCCAGCCATTCTCCAGCTTTGGCTAAAGTACCTTTTTCAATGACAATATCGTAAGGATGATTGGGAATATTCACATTTAATTTCATAGGCAACCCCTCATTTGTACTTTTTTTCCAATGCCTGCCAAATTTCTTTAGTTGGCATTTTTTTTCCTGTCCACAATTTGAATGCTTCTGCCGCCTGATACAACAACATTCCCAAGCCATTCACTACTTCAACTTCTTGTCCTTTTGCCCATTTTAAAAATGGGGTTTCAAACGGCTGGTAAATCACATCTGCCACAAGAAGTGAATGTGGTAAACGAATACTGCTTGGTATCGGTAAAGCCTTACCGTCCATGCCTAAACTGGTCCCATTGACCAATAAAGCGGAAACATTAATTTTTTCTTGCAATAATTCTTGATTTTCTAATGGTAATACCCAAATCTTCGTTGCAGTTTTCTGCTGAATTTTCTTCATTTTCTGTGAAATGCGTTCAAAAGAGGAATGGCGCGTAAACACAAAAATCTCCTCAGCACCATCTAGAGCTGCCTGCACAATAATCGCTGTCGCAGCTCCACCAGCTCCAAGCATGACCATTTTTTTGCCTTTAATGACAAAAGAAGGCAAGCTCATAAAAAATCCCTTGCCATCTGTGTTATAACCAATCAATTTTCCATTTTGATTCACGACAGTATTCACCGCTCCAATCATCTGCGCAGCAGGTGTCACTTCATCTAAAAAAGGAATCACAGCCTGTTTATAAGGCATGGACAAATTGATTCCAAACATATTATAGCGGCGAATATTTTCAACAGTTGCTTTCAAGTCATCCTGTGAGATTTCCCAAGCCACATAAACTCCATTAACACCCGTTTGCTCAAACGCTGCATTATGGATAAAAGGAGAAATACTGTGTTTGATTGGGTTGGCGACAACCGCCGCTAAACGAGTATAGCCGTCAATTTTCATTCAAAATCTCCTGAATTTGCTTCATATTGGCAAGAGAAATTTGACCTGGTGCACTGGATTCATCCAAGCTTGCAAACGACCAGCTTGAGCCTGTCAAATCTGCTGTTATCCGCGAAATCTTTCCAATTTGTCCCATGGAAATCGTTACAAAATCTTGATTTGGATTTAAAGTTTTAAAACCACGCGTATAGTTCATCAAGTCTAGTACATCTTGCTCGCTGCGCGCCATAACAGAAACTTTCACCACTTTTGGTGTCAAACTGGTCAATTCAGATAAAATTTCCATCATGTTTTCAGGCGTTTCTTCAAAATTATGATAGCTCAAAACAAGATTTGGAAAATCCAACATTTCCTCAAATCTATTTTTGTGAGAAAAATATTCAAAATCAATATAATCCGGCTGATAAATCGTTGAAATTTCCTTGATGGTAGAAATATATTCATCATCCGTCAATTCAATATTTCCACCTTCGTCAATTGTTCTCAAAGTGAAAATCAATTCACGACCAGCAAATTTTTCAAAAATAGCAGGTGCAACAGTCAAAACCTCATCTTTTGCTAAAAAATCAGCACGCCATTCAATAATGTCCGCGTCATCATAACGCGAGCTATCAATATTCTGCGCTTCCTCTAAATTTTTCGGCATCACTGATACGACTAATTTCATTTGTCCACCTTAATGGTAAATACCTTGAGGTAATTACTTCTTTCATCTTTTTTATTATAAGTAAAATCTGCTGGTAAACCGTATTCTTTCAAATAACGGTGCTTGCTTCCTGCAAAACCTTTTTCAATTTCTTTTTTAAACTTAGTACGTGAAATATTCGCAGCATTTGTACTAGCAATGATAATCCCTTGGGGATTTAAAATTTCCAAAGACTGAGCAATCAACTTATGATAATCCTTCGCCACTGAAAAAGTTTGTTTTTTATTTCTTGCAAAACTCGGCGGATCTAACACAATCACATCATAGGTCAGACCATGCCGCTTAGCATATCTAAAGTAGTCAAACACATCCATTACAAAGAATGTATGGTTGCTTAAGTCAAGATTATTCTCTCTAAAATGTGCTTCCGACAATTCACGACTGCGTTTTGCTAAATCAACAGAGGTAGTCTGACTAGCTCCTCCCATTGCTGCCGCAACTGAAAAAGCTGCCGTGTAGGAAAACATATTTAACAGAGACTTGCCAGCTGCTAGACCGTCTACCAAGCTACCACGCACCTCATGCTGATCGAGGAAAATTCCCGTCATCAATCCATCGTTTAAAAACACTTGATAGCGAACACCATTTTCTAAAATCGTGAAAAATGCTGGTGCTTCTTGCCCATACAAATGAGCAGATTCAACATTCAAACCCTTGAAACGAATTTTCTCATACGCTCCTGTAACTTCTGGAAAGACCTGTTGAAATGCTTGAACAATGGTATCTTTAATCTCGTAAACAAAGAGATTATACCAAGAAAAAACAGCATATTCTTGATACAAATCTATTGTCAACCCACCAAAACCATCTCCTTCTTGATTAAAAAGGCGGTAAGCTGTTGTCTCTTTTGATTGTTGATAAACTTGTCGCTTTTCTTTCGCAGATTGGAATAACTGACAGAAAAACGAGACATCTAAAGTTACTTTCTTCTGTGAGATAAACCAGCCGATACCCTTGTTTTGCTCTGATAAGTATGCGATACCTACAAAATTTCCTTTTGCATTTACCAGTTCTACAACTTGATGATGAAAAGAAAGTGAAGGAAAATCTTGTTTTTCTAAAACAAATCGTCCTTTTTTTATGTTTTCTTCAGTATAAGAAGGAATCGTAAGCTGTTTCATAAGCTCTATTATATCAAATGTTATGAATTTTCTCAAAAAAATGTACTACTTATTACAAAATGATTGCAAAAAATGTGTTCATACGTAAAAGTTCTATTTATTCTCAATAGATAAAAATCCTTTCTCTGTTTTTTATCTAGCAAAAGAAAATGCAACATTTTAAATTACCAACTTAAATCAAAAATATGTTATACTTAGTAGTGAAAATTTTAGGAAATAAGACAAGGAAGTATATATTTGTGAAAACTATGACTAGGAAGATACTCAACTTCATGAGTACAAGACTAGGTTTTGTCTTGACCTTACTGACCCTTTATTGGCTAAAAACCATGTGGGCCTATTCTGTTGATTTTAATCTAGATATTCAAGGCGCCTATCAAGTCTTTCTCGCTATCATCAATCCTCTTCCATTAGGATTATTACTGATTGGACTAGCATTTTATATTAAAAAAACCAAGGTTTTCTATATTCTAGCAGTTGCGCTTTATATTTTATTATTTGTCTGGCTCATTTCAAACTCTATCTATTATCGCGAGTTTAGTGATTTTGTTACTGTCAATACCATGCTCGCTTCAAGTAGTGTTTCTGCTGGTCTGGGAGAAGCTGCTCTTGAGTTATTTAGACCTGGAGATTTGATTTACATCATTGATTTTCCAATCTTAGGTTTTCTTTTTTATAAAAAATGGATTCGTTTAGATGATCGGCCATTCAACAAACGAGCTAGTTTTGCAATTACTGCTCTATCCAGTATGCTATTTTCAGCCAACCTCTTTTTAGCAGAAGTTGACCGCCCAGAGTTATTGACACGCGGCTTCTCTAATTATTATGTTGTCCGCGCCCTAGGGTTGCCAGCCTTTCTTGGCTATAGTGCTAATCAGACTTATAGTGCCAACAAAGAACGCTCTAAAGCAAGTGCTGAAGATTTGAAACCAGTTGAAGAATACGTCAAGTCACACTATGCCGAGCCAAATAAAGAGTATTACGGAATTGCTAAAGGTAGAAATGTCATCTATCTTCATTTAGAAAGTTTCCAACAATTCCTGATTGACTATAAATTAAAGTCTGATGGCAAAGAATACGAAGTAACACCTTTCCTCAACTCACTATATCATTCCAACTCAACTTTTGCTTTTTCTAATATCTTTAATCAAGTAAAAGCTGGAAAAACATCTGATGCAGAAACGATGTTAGAAACTGGTTTGTTTGGTCTCAATCAGGGTTCCTTTATGGTAAACTATGGCGGAACAAACACGCAACAAGCTGCTCCGTATATTCTCTCAAAAAATGGATATAATTCTAGTGCCGTTTTCCACGGAAATGCTGGTAGCTTCTGGAATCGAAACACCACTTACAAACAATGGGGATATAACTATTTCTTCGATTCTTCTTACTTCTCTAAGCAAGACAAAACAAATTCATTCCAATACGGTCTGAACGATAAGATTATGTTCAAAGATTCTATTAAATATCTTGAACATTTACAACAACCATTTTATGCAAAATACATCACCGTTTCTAATCACTATCCTTATACAACTAGCTTGATTGGAGACGAGATTGGTTTCCCACTTGCTTCAACCAAGGATGAAACAATCAATGGTTATTTTGCAACGGCCAATTATCTAGATTCTGCCGTTAAATCATTCTTTGACTACTTAAAAGCATCTGGCCTTTATGAAAATTCTATCATCGTTCTTTATGGTGACCACTACGGTATTTCCAATTCACGGAATCCCTCGCTGGCGCCATTACTAGGCAAAAATTCTGAAACTTGGTCTAGCTACGACAATGCCATGCTCCAAAGAGTTCCTTATATGATTGTTATTCCTGGTATGACAAAAGGAAAAGTCGTTAATACCTATGGCGGGCAAGTTGATCTTTTACCTACTCTGGAACATTTGCTCGGTATAGACTCTAAACAATACTTGCAAGTCGGTCAAGATTTGTTATCATCTAAACATCAACAAACCGTTGCCTTTCGTTCATCAAACTATTTTGTAACTCCTAAGTATACTAGCTACAGTGGACGTACTTACTACACAGAAACAGGAGAAGAAATTACCAATCCAGATGAAACAACTAAGGCAGAATTGGAAAAAATCCGCAATACAACCAATGAGCAGTTGAAAATGAGTGACCTGATTCAAACCGGAGACTTGCTTCGCTTCTATACTGGAAATGATTTAGGGAAAGTGAATCCTAAGGACTATTCTTATACCAACTCACTTAAATCATTATTATCTATTGAAAAGAAAAAAGGTGATGAATCTACAAGCCTTTATAGCAAACGAGGTGGTAATTCAACTGTTGATCTGTTTAATTCCCCAAGCTATCGTGCTCTTCACCCTGAACAATTTGAATCAACAAGTAGCGGTTCCTCCTCATCAACAGAAGAATCCAGCTCTTCTTCTAAATAACCAAAAATCCCATACAAGTAAAATGAACTGTATGGGATTTTATAATGAAACAAAACACTTAATTTAGCAATATTTTGATGACTTGATTAACCCGATCAAAGTAAAACTGCTCTTCGTCATAAGTAATGCCTGTTGCTTGCGCCAACAAAATCAATATTTCCATAAAAAATTGAGAAGAAAAACCTGTAGTGGAATGCAATTCTTCTTCATCAAAATGTTTAATCAAATGCGCCAATGGGTTCCGAACGGATTTCTCCAACTTTCGTAGTTCTTTGACCATGATTTTAACTTGCTCTGGTAAATCCAACAGTAAAATCAAGCTAGCCAGACTAGAAGAATGAACTGGACTTTCAGCATGAAAAGTGCTCAAAATGGGGTGTCCTGTATTTTTCATCTTTTCAAAATTCCAACGATCGTAACTCGCTTCTCTAGAATTATGAATATAGGATTCAATATCAGGAATTTCTTGCTTAATCAAACGCATAAAAATCCGATAAATCGCCGGACTAACAGCACGAATAAAATCGATCACCTGTTCGTTTTTAAGCTTTGCTTCTAAGTCATATAGATAATTCGCTAATTGCTCATCTTCCTCAGAATCATGACAAAAAAGTTGAAAATCATTTCTAATTTCCAACTGATATTCCATAGCAGGGCGAATATTCAACTCTCTCCGCTCTGCCATGATATATAAAAGTTCAACTAGCTTTGATTCTGCATCGTTCAGTCTTTGAGCCAATTTATAGGCATGAGCATAATCATAGCGAGAAATAGCATAAATTATCTCTTCTTTGACGTCTAAATTTTCAATCATGATTCTGAAATAAGCGTTTCTAAACCGACTTTCATCATATCTGTAAAAGTCGTTTGTCGTTCTTCCGCTGTTGTGTCTTCATCTGGATGAACTAAACTATCTGAAATGGTCATAATGCCAAGTGCTTCGACATTATATTGAGCAGCTAGATAGTAAAGAGCTGCCGCTTCCATTTCCACAGCCAGAACTCCCATTTTACCAAGTTCGATATTTTTTTCACCATAGTTGGAGTAGAAAACATCTGATGATAAGACACTTCCAACGTGCGTTGTCATACCAAAATCCTTGGCAAGGTGATAAGCCTTATCTAAAAGACGAAAACTTGCAATTTGCGGAAGGTCATATTGAGGCCAATCATTACGAATGATATTTGAGTTTGTCGCTGCTGCTTGCGCTAATACCAATTCACGTACGTGAACGTCTTTATTCAAGGAACCAGCTGTTCCTACACGAATTAAACGTTTCACGCCGTAGTTAACAATCAACTCATGAGCATAGATAGAAATAGACGGAATTCCCATTCCAGTTCCCATAACACTAACACGATGCCCCTTATAAGTCCCTGTATAACCAAACATGTTGCGAACTTCATTAAAACATACAGCATCTTCTAAAAAGTTTTCGGCAATAAATTTGGCACGGAGTGGGTCTCCAGGTAGTAAAATTTTATCGGCAATTTCGCCTTGTTTTGCTGCAATATGGATTGACATAAGTAAGATACCAAGCCCGTCAAAAACCCAAACTGAAAAGTACAAGCGCTAAATAACTTTTCTTAGGAGCTTATTCATCTCAGAAAGGATTGCGTGCGGGTTTTATTCCTTTCGTTTCTAGTTGAGTTCAGAAAGAGATGTGATTGTAAGCTCAATCTTCGACTCTTTTTACATTTATGTTTTTATAGTTCTGCAAGGATTGCTTTTACAAGTCCTTTAAAGTTTTCCTTGATACGTTCTGTCACTTCTACGACTTCTTCATGGTTTAGCTCGCTTTGAAAACCAGCTGCAAAGTTTGTAATAGCAGAAATCCCCAATACTTTCAAGCCTGAGTGGGCTGCCACAATTACTTCTGGAACAGTTGACATACCGACAGCGCTAGCTCCTAAGGTTTGGAAAGCGCGGATTTCAGCTGGTGTTTCATAGGTTGGACCGGTAACACCCAGATAAACTCCTTCTTTCAATTCAATGCCTAATTTTTCGGCTACGGCGTGGGCTTTTTCACGGTAAGCTTTTGTATAAGCATCAGACATATCTGGGAAGCGTGGACCAAATTCATCCAAATTCGCTCCAATTAGAGGATTTTGTCCAGTTAAATTGATATGATCTGAAATAGCCATTAAAGTGCCAGGACCATATTCAACCCCTCCGGCAGCATTTGTGACAATAACACCTTCACAGCCTAGTGCTCTCATCACACGAACAGGGAATGTCACCACTTCCATCGGATTTCCTTCATAAAAATGGAATCGTCCTTGCAAAGCTAATACTTTCCGACCTGCTAAATCACCATAGACCAATTTACCGGCATGCCCTACTACTGTTGAGCGACCCCAATTGGGAATATCCGCATAGTCAATGCTGACAGCATTTTCAATCTCACCAGCTAATTCTCCCAAACCAGAACCGAGAATCAAACCAAATTCTGGTGCGGTCATTCCTTTGTCTTTTAAAAACTGTGCTGTTTCGTTAACTTTATCCATTAAATTCATATCTTTATCCTTTTATATCTTTTTTAATTTTCACTCGAAAAATATTGAATGACACAATTACGCTCCACTCTTAAGAGCATATTCTAATCTTTCCTGTTCTTTTTGAACAGCACTTAATGCAGTACCAATTCGGACTGAATCCATGACAATGACATGAATATAATTGTATGTGACATAAAATTCTACTCTCCTTTTGATTTGGTTGATTTTAAAATTTGCACGCCATTTCTTCCAGCAACAATGACCATATCCACCATTTGATTAAAGAGTCCATGTTCCACAACGCCAACTACATGATCTAGCTTTTGCCCAAATTCGACTGGATTTTCAATCACGCCTAAGTCAAGATCAATAATGAAATTCTGCATATCCGTGACATAGCGCTGCCCATTTTTTTCACGAAATAACGGTTTATAGCCTGCATGTTCAAAACGACGGAAAAGCTGTTCTGCTCCGTATTGTACGACTTCTACCGGTAATTTGAAAGCACCTAGTTTACCAACCATTTTACTTTCATCAACTACCCAAATGTAGGTTTTGGTTGGAGTTGCAACAACTTTTTCCATAAGCAGAGCGCCGCCACCGCCTTTGATACCGTTGAAGTTAGTATCCACCTCATCAGCTCCGTCAACGGTCACGTCTACTTCATCTACTTCATCAATTGATTTCAAAGGAATACCTAAACGCCGAGCTTGTTCACTCGTTGTGCTTGAAGTTGTAACTGCTGTTATTTTCAGTCCTTCTTCCTTGATACGCCGTCCAACTTCTTCCACAAAATAATAGGCAGTCGAACCCGTTCCTAAACCAACTACCATACCGTCTTTCACATATTCTGCAGCTTTGATTCCTGCCATTTTTTTGAGGTTCTCCATTTTTGCTCCTTTATTCAATCTGCTTCTAGTATACCATGATTTGCCAACTTTAGCACCCAAAAAATGAAACCACTTTCTTTTTAAATGATCCCTTTTTTACAAACATTCTAAAATCCGAATATTCTATTTTTCTTGATTATAAAACACCAAAAATTCCAGATTTTCTTTGCTATAATTTGATATATCAAATGAATAAACGAATGATATTTGAAGCTTTCTTAAAATTTATTTTATTGTATTAAAAAGAGATGATGAATTTATTTGAACAAAAATAGCATGTAAAAATCTTGCGACGAACATAGTTTTGCGTTACAATGAATATAGATTGCATTTGAATACACTATACAAGGAATAAAGGATGTTAACCAAAGAATTTGATACGATTGCTGCTATCTCGACTCCTCTTGGTGAAGGAGCTATCGGCATTGTTAGACTGAGCGGGACGGACAGCTTTGCCATTGCTCAAAAAATCTTTAAAGGAAAAGATTTGAGTACCGTTGCCAGTCACACACTAAATTATGGGCATATTATTGACCCAGAAAAAAACGAAATTTTAGATGAAGTTATGATTGGAGCTATGCGTTCTCCTAAAACCTTCACGCGCGAAGACGTGATTGAGATTAACACCCACGGTGGAATCGCTGTGACCAACGAAATTCTCCAATTGGCCATTCGAGAAGGGGCCAGAATGGCAGAGCCTGGTGAATTTACTAAGCGCGCCTTTCTCAATGGACGCGTGGATTTGACGCAAGCAGAGGCTATTATGGACATTATTCGGGCAAAAACGGACAAAGCCATGAATATCGCCGTCAAGCAACTGGACGGTTCTCTGTCCGACCTCATCAATAATACACGTCAGGGAATTCTTAACACACTAGCTCAAGTCGAGGTCAATATTGACTATCCAGAATACGACGATGTTGAGGAAATGACCACCAAACTGTTGCGTGAAAAAACAGCTGAATTTGAAAAACTTCTGACCCAACTTTTAAAAACAGCTCGCCGCGGTAAGATTCTGCGCGAAGGAATTTCTACTGCTATTATTGGTCGCCCAAATGTTGGCAAATCTAGTCTCCTTAACAACCTGCTCCGTGAAGACAAGGCTATTGTGACAGATATTGCCGGAACCACTCGCGATGTCATTGAAGAATATGTCAACATCAATGGGGTACCACTCAAGTTGATTGACACTGCGGGTATTCGTGATACAGATGATATTGTCGAACAAATCGGAGTAGAGCGTTCCAAAAAAGCGCTCCAAGACGCTGACCTTGTGCTTCTTGTGCTGAATGCAAGCGAGCCATTGACAGAACAAGACCGCAAACTGTTAGAAATCAGTCAAGATACCAACCGTATCTTGCTGCTCAATAAAACCGACTTAGAAGAAAAGATTGAAGTTGACCAGCTTCCCGATGACTTTATCAAGATTTCTGTTCTTCAAAATCAAAATATTGATAAAATCGAAGAACGAATCAACCAACTTTTCTTTGAAAATGCAGGCATTGTAGAACAAGACGCTACTTATCTCTCTAACGCTCGCCATATTTCTCTGATTGAAAAAGCTGTCGAAAGTCTCCAAGCTGTCAATGAGGGACTGGATTTAGGAATGCCTGTTGACTTAGTGCAAGTAGATCTGACTCGGACCTGGGAAATCCTTGGTGAAATCACAGGTGACGCCGCTCCTGATGAACTCATTAGCCAACTTTTCAGCCAATTTTGTTTGGGAAAATAATAATAAACAAATTCGAACAAAAACAAGTAAGCTCTATGATTTCTATAGGAATAACCTTAGAAATCATAGAGCTTCTTACTTTTCATCAAAAAGAAAATAAGACAGAACTAAACATTTAAAATTTTTAGTTCGTAGTTTCAGCCTTTCATTACTAAACCGATAAAATGGCAGAAACTTCGTTCTCACAGAGCAGACACAACATTACGATCTAATTGTCATGAACGGAGAACCTTCTGTATTATCAGTTGGATCCAAACTCCGTACTCTAAATAAATAATCTACTGAATAATAGCCATTATTATTAGCATTATACGGATCCATTACGTAAGTCATTCCGTTGTTATAGCCTCTCATGACTAGCTCATGTGTAACAGGATAATTTGCAAATACACTGGTTCCTACTGCACCAAGCACATGGTGTCCCATAGCAAGTGCTTCTCGCACAGCTGCGGTTGAACCTAAAACATCCGTTTTCAAGCCCCAATGTCGAGCTGCTAAGACAATACCCCGACTCGTTGTGCCGTAGCTTCTCTTATTGAATTCATTCGTAGAATGATAGAGATAATCTGCCACAGTTGTTGGCAAAACAGTCTGTCCTGTAATACCAGAAATTGCCATAGCAACTGTTGTTGGAATGCAACCCGTTGCAGCAAATGTGTAGCCTCCATAAGTTCGTCCTGCCCAACGACCATCACGTTGAGAAAAATATGGTGTCGAATAAGACGTTTTAGAAACTTGTACTGTTGTGCCCGCCACTCCAACGATTTTACCATTGTTTTGAATGTAATACAAATGAACATTGTATTCGCCGGTTGAGTTCTTATGGTCACTCGCTTTGACAGTTATCTTATAGGTACCATCAGCTCGTTTTGCAGCAGTGTACCAAATGATGTCATCTTGACCATTTACACTAGACCACGTTGGCAGCTTCACTTCACGAACACCATAAGGACCGGAAACATTAGACACCACCACATCAAACGTTCCTGTTTTAGGATTATTATTTTGAATCGTGATTTTTCCAGTTGGTTTAAGGTTTTCTGCAGAAATTGTCACATCGGTTGATGTACCGCCTACTCCAATCAATGTTCCATTGTTTTGAACATAGTACAAATGAATATAGTACAAACCAGTTGAATTCTTATGATCACTTGCTTTAATGAATGCCTTATAAGTTCCATTGGTCTGTCTAGTGGCAGTGTACCAGATAATATCGTCCTGACCATTGACATTAGACCAGGTCGGTAATTTCACTTCACGAACACCATCTGGATTAGAAACGTTGGAAACAATTACTTCAAAAGTCCCTTTATTGGCATCTTTATTTTGAATTGTTAATGTACCTTTTGGACGTGCAATTGAAACTTCTGTCGTTGTGCCACCAATCCCAACGATTTTACCATTTCCTTGGATGTAGTAAAGATGAATATGGTACAAACCTGTGCTTCTTTTATGGTCACTCGCTTTGACAGTTGTTTTGTAAGTTCCATTGGCCTGTCTAGTGGCAGTGTACCAGATAATATCGTCCTGACCATTGACATTAGACCAGGTCGGTACTTTCACTTCACGAACGCCGTAAGGGCTAGAAACACCTGAAACAATCACATCAAAGGTTCCTGTGTTAGGATTATTATTCGCAATTGTAATATTGCCTTTTGCTCTTGCTAAAGATACAATTACTTGCGTTCCTGCTACTCCAACGATTTTGCCATTGTCTTGGATATAATACAGATGAACATTATATAGACCTGTTGAATATTTGTGATCACTTACCTTGACAGTTGTCTTATACGTTCCATCAGCTTGTTTTTTAGCGGTATACCAGATAATATCATCTTGACCATCTACATTAGACCAGGTCGGTACTTTCACTTCACGAACACCATCTGGACTGGAAACGCCTGAGACAATCACATCAAAAGTTCCTGCGTCTGGATTGTTATTTGTGATAGTCAAAGTACCTTTAGGATGCGCAATCGAAACTGTTGTCGTTGTCCCTGTTACTCCTACCAACTGATTATTTTCTTGGATATAATATACATGAATATTATACTCTCCAGTTGATTTTTTATGATCAGTCGCTTTAACTGTTACTTTGTAAGTTCCATTGGCTTGTTTCTTAGCAGTATACCAGATAATATCATCTTGACCACCGATGCTGGACCAAGTTGGAACTTTCACTTCACGAACGCCATAAGGACTAGAAACATTGGAAATAAGGACATCAAAAGTTCCTGTGTCAGGATTATTATTAGCAATAGTCACTTTTCCTTGAGGTCGTCCAAATGAAAGCTCGGTAGTTGTTCCACCTACGCCAACCAATTTCCCATTATTTTGAATGTAATAAAGGTGAATGTGATAAAGTCCTGTAGAAAATTTGTGATCTACTGCCCTTACTGTTACTTTATAGGTTCCATCAGCCTGTTTAGCAGCTGTATACCAAATAATATCATCTTGACCATTGACATTAGACCAGGTCGGTACTTTCACTTCACGAACACCATAAGGAGCAGAAACGTCCGACACAATCACATCAAAGGTTCCTGTGTTAGGATTCTTGTTTTGAACTGTGATTTTTCCTTTTATTGGCTGATTTGCAGCACGATTGCTTGGAGTTGCCTTATTCGTAAAACGTCCAGTATAATCCACACTTTGGTCAAAAACATGACGACCAAGTAGTAGTTCAGCTTGCGAAGTAAACTGCCAAGCACCTGCTTCACTATTATATTTCAGTGTTTTCGCATCATCTGCACTTAATTTTGAAGTTGGATATTGCGCTACCCAGAAATTCTCCAAGCCAAATTGCTCTGTTTGGATTGGTCCTTTCGTTCTGAGATTATTTCGATCAAGCCAACTTGCACTTGTATAGTACATCAAATTTGAAAAGCCCATACGCCGCATTTCATCTGCCCAAGCTTGAGTAGTTGCATTGATATTCGGACGCATATCAGAATCTTCAATATCATTTACCATAACAGTTGAGGAAGGAAGGTTCAATCGCCTTGCTTCCTCTGCAAAATAGCGCGCTTCTGCTCTTGCTTCTGCTTCATTAGTATAATGAGAAAAAGCATAAGCCGACACTTGCATACCTGCCGCTTGTGCATTCTGTGTTTGAGAAACCGCATAAGGATTTTTATAACTCGTTCCTTCTGTTAATTTGACAACAACCCCATTTACCCCTTTTTCAGCTAAATGTTGATAATCTTCTTTGCTGATATGTCCATTATGACTGCTGACATCCACAAAAGTTGATTTTTTCACTTGTGCATCAGGATTACTTCTAGCTGTTGCTTGATTATTCTGTGCAGCAAAAAAAGTTGACTTGTTGTCTTTTTTAGTCTCAGTTGTAGTTGTCGAATTTTCTTTTACAACATTTTGTTCTTCTGAAACTTTAGCTTCAGTTGAAGCGGTTGATGAAGCAGTTGCTTCGTTTTTAGATGAAGAAGATGAAGTTGTTTGATTTATTGGAGCAGTTTGAGTTACTTCTTTTGTTTGGAGTTCAGCTGTAGAATGAGCTTCTTGTTTATTGAGTTCTACTGTCGGCTCTAGCGTAGAAGTTTTTACAGGTTCATCAGCAAAAATTTGATGTGAACTAGCTGCAATTAAAATAGCTGTGCTTGCTAAATAAAATAAACTTTTCTTTTTCATTTTATTTCTCCATTTTAAAATAAGCCTGCCATAAAATATGGCAAGCTAATTATTTCTTTTAAGAATTATTTTACAAAGTCCAACAATGCAAGGAAACTTTCTGCTTCAAGTGATGCTCCACCAACAAGGGCACCGTCAACGTCTGGACATGCCATGTATTCAGCTACATTGTTCGGTTTTACTGAGCCGCCGTATTGTACACGTACTTTGTCAGCCACTTCTTGACCAAAGTCAGCTGCTACAACATCACGAACTGCTTTACACATTTTTTGAGCATCGTCTTGAGTAGCTGATTTACCAGTACCGATAGCCCAGATTGGTTCGTAAGCAATGACAAGAGAAGACACTTGTTCTGCTGTCAATCCTTTAAGGGCTGCAGATACTTGAGCACCTACGAATTCAGCAGCTTTACCTGCTTCATAAGTTTCAAGTGTTTCACCACAACAAATAATTGGAAGCATCCCATTTGCAAAGATTGCTTTTGCTTTTTTGTTGATATCTTCATCCGTCTCATGGAAGTATTCACGACGTTCTGAGTGACCAATTACGACATAATCTGTGCCCATTTCAGAAAGAACTTTGGGACTATTTTCACCAGTGAAAGCACCAGCATCTTCAAAATAGCAGTTTTCTGCGGCAATTTTAAGATCAGAACCCTTAGCAGCTGCAAGAACTGTTGACAAGTCAAGGGCTGGAGCTGCGATACCAGCTTCAACAAGTTCTGATGAAGGCAATTTAGAAGCTACTGCTTCAACAAATGCTTTAGCTTCTTCTGGATTTTTGTTCATTTTCCAGTTACCAGCGATAAATGGTTTACGTGACATTTCACATACCTCTTCTTTTTTTATTTACATCTATCATTTTACCATAATTTAATAGAGAAATAAAGACTGAGTCTAATGAAATCATAAAAAAGAAAGCCCCGCAACAGCGGAGCTCATTTGTCTGACTTTAATTGTTCATCTGGGAACTTAATTGAATTAAGCTTCGATTTCTGTAACCATACCTGAACCTACAGTACGTCCACCTTCACGGATAGAGAATGTAGTTCCTTGTTCTACGGCAATTGGGTGGATCAATTCAACGTCGATTGTTACGTTATCACCAGGCATTACCATTTCAGTACCTGCAGGAAGTTCGATTGAACCTGTAACGTCTGTAGTACGGAAGTAGAATTGAGGACGGTAGTTGTTGAAGAATGGAGTATGACGTCCACCTTCTTCTTTAGTAAGGATATAAACTTCACCTTTGAATTTAGTGTGTGGATGAATTGAACCTGGTTTAGCAAGAACTTGTCCACGTTCGATTTCGTCACGTTGGATACCACGAAGAAGAACCCCTACGTTATCTCCAGCAAGACCTTCGTCCAATTGTTTACGGAACATTTCAACACCAGTAACAACTGCTTTTTGGATTTCGTCACGGATACCAACGATTTCAACTTCGTCGTTGACTTTAACAGTACCACGGTCGATACGTCCTGAAGCAACAGTACCACGTCCAGTAATTGAGAATACATCTTCTACTGGAAGAAGCAATGGTTTGTCAGTGTCACGTTCTGGTTCTGGAATGTATTCATCAACAGTATCCATCAATTCCATGATGATGTCTTCATATTTTTCATCACCTTCAAGAGCTTTAAGAGCTGAACCTTGGATAACTGGGATTTCATCACCTGGGAAATCGTATTCTGAAAGAAGGTCACGGATTTCCATTTCAACCAATTCAAGCAATTCTTCATCGTCAACCAAGTCAACTTTATTCATGAAGACGATAAGGTATTTAACACCTACTTGGCGTGAAAGAAGAATGTGTTCACGAGTTTGAGGCATTGGTCCGTCAGTTGAAGCTACTACAAGGATAGCTCCATCCATTTGAGCAGCACCAGTGATCATGTTTTTAACGTAGTCTGCGTGTCCTGGAGCGTCGATGTGAGCATAGTGACGTTTAGCAGTTTCGTATTCAACGTGTGCAGTGTTGATAGTGATTCCGCGTTCGCGTTCTTCTGGAGCAGCATCAATAGATGAGTAATCTTTTGGTTGGTTAACTGAACTTGGAAGACGACGTGCAAGTACAGTCGTGATAGCTGCAGTTAGGGTAGTTTTACCATGGTCAACGTGTCCAATTGTACCGATGTTAACGTGTGGTTTACTACGATCGTATTTTTCTTTTGCCATTTGAGTAAAAGCCTCCAATAAAATATATTTTATAGATAGACAGTAGGCAATACAGTCTAACTTTCCTTACTATTTTATCAAATTTTCTTCAAATTGCAAGCATTTTACGCCTTTTTTATCAATTTATTCTTTGTCCAACTTGTAGTATGGTTGATTTGGTATAGAAGCTCCAATGCTTGATGCATAAATCCACTCCTTACCTTCCAGCTGTGCAAAATTTTCAGCTTTTCCTGTTAGGATAACGCCTGAGAATTCTAATTTTTCTAGGTCTTCTTTCTTAGACAAGTCTAGCTTACCAAATTTTTTCAAGTAGGTTTTAATGTCATCTGACGGAGTTGCATTATTGTAGCTACTTTTTCCAAATCCACTTTTAATATATTTCTTCAGATTAGCCAAGAATCCATCTACATCCTTCATTTCGGAAAGTCTGTCATTCAGTTTCTCTCCTTCTTTGAGATTTTTAATAGCTTCTTCTGCTTCCTTCTTGTTAACATATTCTTTTTGCGTTAGATAATCTGGACTTGTGCCATATAGATTGCTCGGTTGCCACCAACTTGGATCGCTTGTTGAATTTGTACCAATCCAATACCAATTAGTTTTAAGATTCTTAGGAATCATTGCTCGAATTTCTTTTAAACTATATGGTTTATCAAAAGTCAGTGCTACCTCTACTAATTGATTTTGCATATCTTTTACGTAAGGAAGCTCTTTAGTTGGTTCATGGACAGATTCTCCTTTCTCCTCTTTCACATTTTTATTGTAGAATTGTGGCACTTTTTGGTTATTTTCTATTTGAATAGTTGCCCCAGATTCTGTATATCTGCCAGAATTTGCATGAAAAAGGATTCCTCGATTGATATTAAAAATTCCAAAATCTGCCTTATATTCACCATAGTCGAGTGGAATTCCATAAATATCTTTAGCTTGTCTACCTTTAATACCACCGTGAAACATATCTCCACCATTAGCAGACCAGGTATACGTTTCAATATTAGGAAAGGCAACGCTTTCAACTAGTTGTACCTCATTGACTACCTTCCAAGCTTGGTTGCTGATGAGTTTTCCCGTAATCATACGAACACCAATATATATTCCAAAAAATACTACCACTACTGTTGTTGACCAGAGGATAATCCGCTTGGTATTTCGCTTTTTGCTTTTCTTCGCAACGATTTCAAATGTTTCCATGATGATATCCTTTCTTTTCCAAAATCTGTCGAAGTTTCTTTCGACTGCGCATGAGCTGAACTTTGACTTTGCTCTTAGAATAATGGAGTACTTCTGCTATTTCACCCGTTGAAAATCCTTGAAAGTAATAAAGATCCAACATGATTTTATCCTGTGTTGGTAACTTTTCTACCTCCTCCATGAGAAAGTCATAATCTGCTCCTTCAACAATCAATTGATTTTCCTTTGTAAAAAAATCTCGTCGCAGGATTTCCATATAATGCTTATCGCGCCGGTATTTGTCAATATAGCGGCGAATAGACACACGATACATCCAAGCTCGCATTTTTTGAGCAGGGATGACAAAATCAGACTCTAGCATTTTGATAAAAACATCCTGAACAACATCTTCTGCTTGCTCTTTTGGAACGCCTGAGCCTTGCAGATAATAGACGATTTCTTTCGCAAAGGTAATCAAGACTTTTTCATAATCATCTAGTTTGATATCCTCATCCCCCTTCCTTCACTAGTATAACGAATTGGAAGCGTTTTGGGTTACAAAAATATAAAAAAATCGGAAATAATCCGATCTTTCATTCTTCATCAGCCTGAGTTTCTCAGTCCTGTCGCAATTCCATTGATTGTGACGTGAATCAACCTTTCTTCGTCAGGAGATAACTCCCCACGGCGTTGGCGTTTGATGAGTTCTAGCTGAATGTAATTCAAAATGTTAAAGTAACGCATGCGGTAGTCTAAACTGTCTCGCAAGTAGGGATTTTCCTCTAACAGGTCATCATAATCTTCAATAGCAAGAATAACATTCTTGGTTAATTGCCACTCATCCAAAATTGTATAATAAATTTCTTGTACTTCTTTATCTTCACACAATTGAGCATATTCAAAGGCGATATTCATATTCGACTTTGATAACACCATGTCTACATTGGACAAAAGCGATTGGAAGAAAGGCCAATTTTTATACATCTTTCTCAAGAAAGCAAGATTTTCTTCTGGATTTTCATCAATAAATTCTTTAAAGCTAGATCCAACACCATACCAACCAGGGAACATTACCCGACTTTGCGACCATGAAAAGACCCACGGAATGGCACGCAAGCCACCGATTTCAGTAATGGTTTTACGCGCAGCCGGTCGCGAACCAATATTAAAGCTAGAAATAGCTTTGATTGGGCTTGATTCAAAGAAATAATCATAAAAATGCTCATTGCCAAAAACCAAATCACGATAAATTTGATAGCTTCGCTCTACTACCTGATCCATAATATGCTCATAGCGGTTAGATGTGCTAGTATCGCTCTTTTTCTTGGTAATCATACGGTTAATCGTTGCCGACACCAGCATTTCTAAATTGTAGTACGCAGCGTCTTTATTTCCGTATTTATTGCCAATGACTTCTCCTTGCTCTGTCAGGCGAATCCGATCATTGATACTGCGGAGAGGCTGAGAGGTAATGGCTTCATAAGTAGGTCCGCCACCACGACCAACCGTTCCACCACGACCGTGGAAAAAGGTAATTTTCACACCAAATTCATCTCCGATAGCAGTCAATTGCTGTTGCGCTTTATAGAGAGTCCAGCAGGATGATAAGTAACCACCGTCTTTATTGCTGTCTGAATAGCCCAGCATGATTTCTTGATAGTTGTTATTGGAGGCAATCCATTTCTGAGCGATTGGAAGAGATAAGTATTTCTTCATCGTGTCATAGGAATTATCCAAGTCTTCAATGGTTTCAAAGAGTGGCACAATCTGTACACGCGCAAATTCTTTATCAATGAGACCAACTTCCTTGTGCATAACAGCCAACTCTAAAAGGTCAGACACGCTCGTAGCATGAGAAATAATGGTTTGTTTAATGACAGCATCTCCTAGCTTATCTTTCAACTCACGCGCCGTTTGAAAAATCTCTAATTCTTTTTGTAAAAGGGCTGATTTTTTAGTGTGTGTTGCAGAGAGAATCCGCGGATCATAGAGAAGTTCATTTAGCAGAACGTGACATTTTTCGTCTTCAGAAAGCTTGCTATAATGCTCCACAATTCCTGCGCTCGCTAATAACTCCGCAACGCAGGCTTCATGAACACTGGAATCTTGACGCATATCAATGGAAGCAAGGTAAAAACCGAATACTTCTACCGCTTGAAGCAACTCAGTAAACTCACCAGAAATCATTGCTTCGCCTTTATTTTCAAGAAGAGACTGCTTGATAGCTAGTAAATCATGTTTAAATTCCTCAATTTTGTGATAATGTGGCTCTGTTTTTATCTGATCAATAAAGTAAGTCTTTGTATTTTTTAGTTTTGTTTGAATGTAGTAGAAAGCACGGCGATACAATTCTTTTTCGCGGTAAATAGAATTATCTTCTGACAGATAAGCCATTTCCTGCACCGCTTCACTGACTTTTACGATACCTGTTGACAAAGAAAATTCACGGTACAAATTAGCAACTTTCGTATCGTAATAGTTCATAATCACTTCACATTGGGTCAAAGCGGATTTTTTCAACGTTTCAGCTGTGACATACGGATTTCCATCTCGGTCGCCACCAATCCACATTCCCATCGTAATAGGGGTAGGATTTTTCAGGTCAATCCCGTGCTGTTTGGCTAAGCGCTTGTATTCTTCTGTTAAATTAGTCACCGCCTGCAAGAAAGAGCTATTGTAGTATTCCATCACATTGGTGATTTCATTGGTCACTTTTAATTTCTTCTCACGAATCATATCTGTCCGCATGATAATTTCGATATACCGACGAAGATTATTGTGCCATTTTTGCTCATTGAGCAAGCCCATTCGCACATCGCGGTATTTACGCAACAAGACGTGAATATGATTGGTCAAATCCAGCATAGTCGTTCGTTGCACTTGAGTTGGATGAGCTGTTAAAACAGGGACCACATTCAAATGCTCCAAAATTTCAGCAGCGTTTTCCTTTTCAGCAACCAAATCAATCGTTGTGGATAATTTCCCAAGATAATCTTGCCCCACATTATTTTGATAGTTAATCTCAAAAGCCAAATCTACATCTTCTGAAATATTGATTAAAAGAGGCAGGATTGAAAAATAACGAGAAATATAAGACATTTCCTTGTTCGATAGACTTTGAACAATCTCATTTAACCCTTCATAATTTCCAGCTGCTGCTAATTCTTTTAAAGCAATGATTTTTTCAAAGGTTTCAGGACTCAGCATATTTTTTGTAACTTCCTCTAATAAGTCCGTCAGAATCGTAACTTCTTCTTTGATAACTTCTTTATTGTTGTAATTTTCTAATTTTTGAAGTGACATAATCTACACCTTTCAATAAGCTTTTGCTCAATCTAACGTTAGCGAATAATTCTTAAACCGTGATTGGTTTCTTCAATTTCTCTATACAAACTTTCTCGTTTTTCATTGGCATCAATGTTTAACACAAAAGCAATCGCTACGGATAATACCAACAAACTATTTCCACCTTGTGATAAGAAGGGGAAGGTGACACCCGTCGAAGGAATCAAACCGGAAATTCCTCCAATATTGACAAACGTTTGTGTCAGTAGCATTCCACCGATACCAAGAGCCATCATAGAATTAAATGGATCTTTCGCTCGAATTCCCACAAGAATAATCCGCAAAATAAGGAAAAATAAGAGGGCTAAAATCAAGCTGGCACCGATAAATCCAAATTCTTCAATAACAATGGAAAAGACGAAGTCTGTCTGTGCTTCTGGCAAATAACCACGTTTTTCGATAGAATTTCCTAATCCTAAACCAAACCAACCGCCATTGCTCATGGCATAATAGGAATTAGCTAGCTGGTGACCTGCGCCTGATAAATCTTTAAAAGGATTAAAAAAGGCACTAAATCGTTTTGCTACATAGCCAAACACAGGAACCTTAGCAACTTTTTCCACACCAATCAACCAGATGCCTGCTAAAACCGCTGTGGAAAGAGTGACCAATATCCCAAGAAGAGTTGAAAACCAGCGATAACCAATCCCACTAACCGTTACCATGATTAAGGTCGTCAGCAAAAGAATGGTCGCATTCCCCAAGTCAGGCAGCGCTGCCACAATCCCAATGAGCACCACGACCAGGATTCGCCAATCGTTCAGTGCACGCGGAATCAATTGATTTCGTGTTAAAGCCTGATAATCATACGTTGCGATTTCATCTTGTTGATGAGAAAACCGCTGTGCTAAAAACCAAATCAGAATAATTTTTAAATACTCAGCCGGCTGGAGACTAATCGGACCAAATCGTAACCAACCATGTGCACCATTGATTCGGGCACCAAGGAAGCGAGATAAAATTAAAAGCAAGATTTCCACAAAAATAACAATGACAATCAGTCGATTGTCTTTTAAGAAATCTAACTTTATTTTGTAAATTAAAGCAATGGCAAGTAAGCTGATTACCCAGAAAATTCCTTGATTTAAAACAGATCTGAGCGAATTTGCTCCTACCTGTACTAAAGTGGCACTTGACGTTGAATAAACAACTATCAATCCCAAAATAGATAAAATCAAATAAGGAATCAAAATGGAATAATTCAGCAGGTGGCGTTTATCAATTCTCATAGTTCACCTAATATTATTAAATTTTCACCGAACATTATACCACTTTTCAGGGTAAAAAAAAAGTATTTGACGAACAGTATTTTTTAAATCCTTGCAGTATCTAGGCTAAACTTTAACTAAAAAAAGAACAATAAGCTGAGTCTATGAATAGGATTTATAAGCATTCTTCACCATTATGTCCAATAAACCGCTTTCTTTAATATTTCAATTTGATGACAAATACTTATTTTCTACTAGTTTATTTTGCTTTTTATCTGACTTTACGTTAAAATGAAATTATATGAGAAAGAGGATTAAACCGCTTGTTGTCTTTGTTTTCTTTGTTAGCTTCATTGCGATTATTTTAGGAGCGAAGCATTATTCAGAAAACAAGGAAACTAAACAGCAAAAGGACGCTATTACACAAACATCAGCTGCTTCTCAGTCAACTGATACTTCAGATTCCAATGAAGCAGACAAAGCCTATAAACCAATCATTGACTTGTCCGGCTGGCAATTGCCAAGTGATATTAACTATGACGTACTAGCAAAAAATGTTTCTGGCGCCATTATACGCGTGCATAGCGGAGCACAAGCAAAAAAAGAAAATGCAGCTACACACTTAAACGGAATTGATAAATCCTATCAACGCCACATAGAAGAATTTCAAAAACGAAATATTCCTGTCGCTGTCTATGCTTATGTGGCAGGTAGCAACAAGAAAGAAATGCAAAAAGCTGCCGAAAGTTTTTATAAAGCTGCTTCAAAATACAAACCGACCTACTACTGGCTAGATGTTGAAGAAAAAACTATGGAGAACATGAATGCTGGTGTTGAAGCTTTTCGCGCTAAGTTATCATCATTGGGTGCTAAGAACATCGGGATTTATGTCGGAACCTATTTCCTTGAAGAACACAGTATCTCAACTAAGAAATTCACAGCTATTTGGATTCCAACTTACGGCTATAATGACGGTTATTACAACACTGCCCCTAAGACAGACTTAAAATACGATTTACATCAATACACATCACAAGGCTCAATTGGTGGTTTTGCACATGATGTCGATCTTAATCAGCTATCTCCTTTAAAAAATCAGACAAAAACATTTAAAAAATTATTTGGTAATGGAAAATAATAACTCTGTAATAGTTTGAATCGAAAACTTTGCAGAGTTTTTCTTTTCTTCTCGTCCAGTTATCACTACTTTCTTGTTTCTAAATATGTTATAATGACTAACAAAGAAAAGTTTAGGGAGTAATGAATGATTTCTTGGTTAATCAGAATTTTTAAGGGAATTGTCATCGCGCTAGGATTTATTCTCCCTGGGGTATCTGGTGGAGTTTTAGCCACTATTTTGGGGATTTACGAGCGGATGATTTATTTTTTAGCGCATATAAAAGAGAATTTTCGTGAAAATGTACTTTATTTTTTACCTGTTGGTATTGGAATGGTTTTAGGGATTGCACTATTTTCCCTGCCAGTTGAATATCTCTTAGAGCATTATAAAATCATTGTTTTATGGGGATTTGCAGGAGCGATTATCGGTACGATTCCAAGCTTGCTAAAGGAATCTATCAGAGAATCTGATCGCGACCGAACTGATGTTATTTGGTTCGTAGCCACTTTTTTCATCTCTGGGATTTGCCTTTATTTCCTCAATAGTTTCGTTGGAACGTTACCTGCAAATTTCTTGACTTTTATTTTAGCTGGTGCCCTTATCGCACTGGGAATTCTCGTTCCAGGTTTAAGTCCTTCAAATTTGCTCTTGATTTTGGGTCTGTATTCCCCGATGCTAATTGGTTTTAAATCTTTAGATATTTTGGGAACCTTTTTACCAATCGGAATCGGCGGTCTCCTCGCACTTGTGATTTTTTCCAAGTCTATGCACTATGCTTTGGAAAATTATCATTCTCAAGTGTACCATTTTATCATTGGGATTGTCTTGTCTAGCACTGTTCTCATCTTGGTACCAAACCCTGGGAATAGCGAAAGTATTCATTATGCTAATACTTCTATCATCACCTTTGTTACTGCTGCGTTCTTCTTTGGACTAGGAACTTGGCTGGGCGCTTGGATGAGCCAATTGGAGGAAAAGTATAAATAATGGCTAAAAAAACAAAAATTAAGAAAACCTTAGTCGAACAAATCTTGACGAAAGCTAAAATCAGCCACAAAGGCCTCCAAATCAATGCTTTAGAAGGACAATTGCCTGAAGGAATAGAACGCTCACAGATTTACAAAACATTGGCTCTAACAGGCGATAAAACAGGGACAATTATTGGGATTTTGCCCATAACAGAACATCTAGCTGAAAAAAAGCTGGCCAAAATATCTGGTAACAAAAAAGTAAGCATGATTCCGCAAAAAGATTTAGAAAAGACGACTGGCTACATTCACGGAGCAAATAATCCTGTCGGCATTCGTCAAAAACACCACTTTCCTATTTACATTGACAATTCAGCTTTAACAGATGAGACTATTATTGTATCGGCTGGAGAATTAGGACACAGTATTGAAATTAACGCAGAGGATTTAGCCCATTTTGTTGAGGCGACCTTTGCAGATTTAAAAGAGGATTCAAAATAGAAAGGAAACTGTATGAAACTCTACTTCGTTCGACACGGGAAAACTCAATGGAATTTAGAAGGACGCTTTCAAGGAGCCAATGGTGATTCACCGCTGCTTGAGACTTCTATTGAAGAATTGCACTTGCTTGGAAAACACATGGCTCACATTAAATTTGACAAGATTTTTTCAAGTGATTTACCACGCGCAATGGCAACTGCACAGATTATCAATAGTGAAAATCATTTTTCACAAGTCGTTGAGCCACATGCCGAGTTGCGTGAATGGCAACTCGGCTCCCTAGAAGGACAGAAAATTTCTACGATTACGGCTATCTACCCTCATCAAATGGAAGCTTTCCGTCACAATCTGGCGAAATTTAATAATTCTATTTTTGGTGCGGAATCAGTCTACAATACTACACGACGTACAATAGACTTCATTAAATCACAAAAAGGACAATCTTATAAAAATCTTCTTTTTGTTGGTCATGGAGCGAATTTAACCGCTTCTTTACGTTTGTTACTAGGTTATGACTTTGCTCAACTTCGCCAGCAAGGTGGTCTTACAAATGGAAGTGTCACCATTCTTGAAACACAAGATTTTGAGCATTTTACACTTCTTGATTGGAACAATGTTGATCACTTAAAAACAATTGAAACCGTGAACGTATAAAATCATGGTTTTTTCTTTATTTATAGGTGAATTTCTGCCTTATTTATGATAGAATGAGGAAGGTAAACTTTAGGAGGAAGAATATGACTACTGAACATATTGAAGAATTAAATGACCAGCAGCTGATTCGTCGTGAAAAAATGGCTGCTTTAGCAGAACAAGGCATTGACCCATTTGGTAAACGTTTTGAACGTACTGCAGATTCTGCCCAATTAAAAGAAAAATATAGTGATAAAACAAAAGAAGAGCTACATGAATTAGCAGAAGCTGCTACCATTGCGGGACGACTTATGACCAAGCGTGGCAAAGGAAAAGTCGGTTTTGCTCATATTCAAGACCGCGAAGGTCAAATTCAAATCTACGTCAGAAAAGATACTGTCGGTGAAGAGAATTATCAAATTTTCAAAAAAGCAGATATTGGCGACTTCCTTGGTATTGAAGGTGAGGTCATGCGTACAGATATGGGAGAGCTTTCGATTAAAGCAACTCACATTACACACCTCTCTAAAGCACTTCGTCCATTGCCTGAAAAATTCCATGGACTAACAGACGTTGAAACGATTTATCGTAAACGGTATTTGGATTTGATTTCCAATCGGGAAAGCTTTGAACGCTTCGTAACTCGCAGTCGTATCGTTTCAGAAATCCGCCGTTATCTTGATAACCAAGGATTCCTTGAAGTTGAGACACCTGTACTACATAATGAAGCTGGTGGTGCTGCTGCTCGTCCATTTATTACTCATCACAATGCACAAAATATTGATATGGTGCTTCGTATCGCAACTGAATTGCACTTAAAACGTCTGATTGTTGGTGGTATGGAACGTGTTTATGAAATGGGACGCATTTTCCGTAACGAAGGAATGGATGCCACTCACAATCCTGAATTTACTACAATTGAAGCTTATCAGGCTTATGCGGATTTTGAGGATATCATGGACTTGACAGAAGGGATTATCCAAAGTGCAGCTAAAGCCGTTACAGATGCTGAAAGCGTCCCTTATCAAGGTACTGAAATCTTTATCGGTCGCAAATTTGCACGCAAGCATATGCTAGAAGCCATTAAAGAGCAGACGGGCATTGATTTCTGGAAAGAAATGACTCTCGAAGAAGCCACTGCACTAGCTAAGGAACATCATGTAACGGTTGAAAAGCATTTTACAGTCGGTCATATTATCAATGCTTTCTTTGAAGATTTTGTTGAGGATACCTTGATTCAACCTACATTTATCTATGGGCATCCAGTTGAAGTCTCACCTCTTGCTAAGAAAAATGCAGATAATCCTCGCTTTACCGACCGCTTTGAACTCTTTATCGTTGGACGCGAATTTGCCAACGCCTTTACAGAGTTGAACGACCCAATTGACCAATTATCGCGTTTTGAAGCGCAAGCCAAAGCTAAGGAACTCGGAGATGATGAAGCGACTGGTATCGACTACGACTATGTAGAAGCTCTTGAATACGGTATGCCACCAACTGGCGGCCTCGGAATTGGAATCGACCGCTTAATTATGCTATTGACAGATGTCACTTCTATTCGTGACGTATTGCTCTTCCCTACGATGAAGTAAACCAACAAAAAGAGCAGCTGTCTTCAAGCTACTCGCTATCAATAATAAGGCTCTATAATTTCTATAGTGGGTAACTCCATTTGGATATTATAGAGCTTTCTTTTTATTTATATATAGATTTATAAACGCTACAGTATAAAAACTCAACTTAAAAGCACGATAAGGAGAGAATTAACTATTTTCTCTCCCAATGCTAAGATATTCTCATTCTACTACAATGATTCTTTTATTTTTCAGCAACCATCAGTTGGTCAGAAAATGAATAGGACTCATAATTATTATCAGGATTATCTGTCCACATTTCACATTGTTTGATAACTGTCACAATGGCGTCTTCGACACCCTCTGGTGGATATTTGTATTTCCTAAGGAGCCGTTTAACAAGCATGCGCATACGAGCACGCGCAGAATGTTTTTTCTGCCAATCAATAGTTCTGCTTTTGCGCAATGTCTCCGTTAATTCATGAGTCATTGCAACAAGCTCATCATTTTCATAAAAGTCTTTGACTGCTTGTGGTTGCGTCAAAGCATCATAGAAAGCCAATTCTTCATCTGTAAGACCTAAAGAATCCCCCTCTTCGTGAGCCTTCGCCATTTCTTTGGCCATTTTCATTAATTCAGCAATAACTTCTTCATTCGAAAGCATGCCATTCAGATACGCTCTCATCGCTCGCGAAAGAATTTCTGAAAACTTTTCGGATTTGACTAAATTCGTTCTTTGATATAAGGTAATTTGCTCTTGTAATAATTTTTTTAAGAGTTCTACCGCTATGTTTTTCTCCTTCATTTTAGAGATTTCATCTAAAAATTTAGGATCAAATAACGAAAATCCTGTATCAATATCTGAGAATAAATTAATGACGCCTTCACTCTTGATAGAAGCTTTTAGTAACTCATTGATACGATCATTAATATCTTTCAAAGAAAGCTTTTTACCCTCCCCAGTTATTCGTGTCAGCAATGTTCTGACTGCTTCAAAATAAGCTGCTTCAAAACGTTGCTCAGGAGTAAGCAAAGAACGACAAAGTGATAACGCTTGGCCTAAGAGTAACGATTCTTTTATGAAGAGCTCTTTCTTCTTCTCCTTGTCTACACTTGACAAGAAGTTTACCCCACCACTAATTGTTTTAGCTCTGATTAAATCACTTGATTTAGAGAGCATGAATTCTGAATAGTCAAACCCATAAAACAAATCACGACAGACCTCTAGTTTTTCGACAAACTTTGGTAAAGCTGTCTTAGCTATATCAGTGTCCCCAAAGTTACCTTTGTCTCGAATAGTTTGCATTGCTATTAGGTGGTGTTCCGTATTTCCAGCGAATAACATCTTGCAGTTTATCTGCTCCCCAGTTGGAAATATTAAAGGGTGGATTAGCCATGATATAGTTAGCTTTTAGTGTTGGATGTAAATCATTGAAAAAGCTGTTCGCTTAGTGCTCACCAAAATCCGCATCAATACCTCGGATAATCATGTTCATCTTGGCCATCTTCCAAGTATCATCGTTGGATTCTTGACCAAAAACAGATAAATTATTAATATTTCCACTATGATTCTCTATAAACTTAGCTGACTGAACAAACATACCACCTGACTCAACTAATAAATCGTAAAAGATCTAGTTACTCTCACTAGTTGCTTTTGTTTAATATATTGTCATAATAATATTCTCCCAATATTTGGGATCTTTCCTCTATATTATTTTCATTAAAATTTGGATATTTATTGCAAAAATTTCGAACTTGATTATATTTTGATTTTTTATATACTTCTAATTTCTCTTCATAAGCTAGATCTCTAGCTTCATTATTTAAATCAATTTCTAAACATATTAAATTTCCAATGAATAATGTGTTATCGTTTGATATATCTTCGTTAATTATGTGTTCTATAGATGAATCTATACTATAAACTTCGCTATTATTTAATTTTGATGAAATTTTATTCAATACATATTTTGTTATTGTATTAGTTGGAGACTCTTGTTTAGAAAACCTTAAACGGACAAAACCTGAAAGAAACTCTTCTTTTTGGGGATATCTGTCCTCAAACTCTTGATATAAGTATTCCTTTAAAATATTATTTGTATCACTTTTATTTTTGCTTTCTCGCAATTTTATTGCCAGCTTAGAAAATCTTGACTCATAAATATTTGCTTGATTTTTTAATACTCCTGTATATGCGAAAATAAAGTTTTCAATGTATTTAACCGCATCCTTGAAAGCTTTTGATGATATTTTGTCATTTGATTTAAGTTCAAATAACGCTAATAGCGCTATTCTTGCTTGTGTAACGCCAAATGTTTTCTCTATAGCTTTTAAACTCTGGATTAACCAATTATATTCTTTTCTGTTATTATAATCATCTATATTAGGACTTACTATTTTCATATACGTCTCTGCTATAGTACTTAAATCTTCAACAAATTCCTCATATGATTTTTTATTAGATTTAATATGTTTTTTAAAAGAATCATATAGCTTTGAATTAGTTGTCTTTTGATATTTTGAAATCCAATAATGCCTATAAAATGTAGCAAATCCAATATTGGGATTTCTACTTCTCAATGTAGTTTTAATTCCTTCCCATTTATTTTCTATAATCTTATCTTTTGCATTATCATCAGCATGAAATTTAGAATATATAGTATTTTTAATTAAATCAATACTCGCAAGGTTTTTCCCTTTTGCATTCAATATTTCAAATATCTCATAAGCCGAATCTTTTTCTTCCGTTAAAATAGATATAACATTCATCTGAAGAATCTGATCTCTAATTGCTATCAACAAATCTTTATAAGGAGTATTTTCATTGAAATCATATTTCCTTTTTAACTTCATCTCCTCCAACTCTGACTCAAAATAATTATAGGTTTGTTTTATGTTAATTTCTTCTTCGGTTGCAGGTTCAACATCCGTTTTTTCAATTGACTGAACATATGCTTCAAAATATGGGTATGAGGTAATACTTTTTAACTTAGGAATAGGCCTTCCATAATCATCTTTTGTTTTAATATATTCAAATGTTGCTTCTGCTAAATCTTCTTCTTTTATATTTTTGAATTTATTGGTTAGAACTGATAACAATATAGTAATAACTGTGAGTCTTTGTTGACCATCAATAACTTCTATACTTTCATCTTTTTTTTCAGATCCTGAGAAAACCATAGTGCCTATAAAGTAATCTGTGTTAATTAGCTTTTTATCTTCCTGTTTTATTCCTTCAAGTATATCTATAAAAAAGGTGTTATAGTAATACTTATCCCAGCTATATTCTCGTTGAAAATTCGGAATACTCATCATAGGATATGAACGAAACATTGTTTTAATTGTTTTGTTTTCTGGTGTAAATTTCATTTTACCTTCCTCCTATTAATAATTTTTCTATAATTTTAGTCCTTAAACCCAGTGTCCATCGTTACTATCTGCCGTTGTCGTAATTATGACGCGAGATCCACCTGTTAATCATATGGTCATATCAATACTTACAGCTAATAAATTTTCCGTCTATTCAAGTAGATTGTTAATTCTATAAACTGGGATTTAGAAATCCACATATTTGAAAAATTTACCTCTTAGAAATACTCGTTTTACTGTTAGTATTCTTCTTTATTTAAATATAAATTGCAATAGGAATTATAATAACAGCAGGACCAGTTATTTTTGTTTTCAACTCAGGCAAATTGAATTGTTGCATATCAGTTGTTTTAAATGATGAAAACATCTCATTTAATAATTCTTCTGATAGGATAGATAAGGAAGTTTTTCTAAGAAGATCAATGTTTTCCGTATCTTTTTCACATATGGATATTACTTTACCAAGAACTTTAAAACGACCACCAATAATTTCCGATATATTGTCATTTGTAAGATATTGTTCTTGTACCGATAGCACTGTCATTCCTTTGGAATCAGACAAAATAAAATCAATTGTACCACTATGTTTTAACTCATTAGCAAATGACTCAATTTGTTTTATAGTTTCATTTTCTTTTTGCTTTTGATTATTTGCCTGTTTTTTATTACCTAGCTGTGGTTTTTCAGCAAAAATTTCAACCATACGAAAAAGGTCAATAAAAATATCCATATAATTTATTAGCGGATTTTTTTGTAATTCTCCTTCAACTTCAATAAAATCACCTACTTTCATTTTAGAAAAATTAAAATCAGAATTCAACATTTTGTGTTCTAACAAAAATCCACGGAACTTGGACAAAAGAGAAACATTTGTATGCACTTTTTCTTTAACAACACTTTCTTTTTCACCCTTGTTTCCATCGTGGCTTAATTCGCCAGAAATGTTAATTCTTAATAGTTTACTTAAAATAGTATCAGATGTTGAAACTCCTGCATTGATCTTTTGAGCGGAATGATTTTCTTTATGTTCTGTATAATTAATCTGACTTACCATTGAAAAACCATCTTCCATAATAGCAAGCATATCTAAAACAATCTTTTCATTAATATATATTGGAACAATGAGTCTGTCTAAATTTATATCGGCCATTATTTTAATTCCTTTCCTGCTTCTCTTTTTCACTTACAAATTTAAATTTGTTTAGCTTTTTATTCTTTGAAAACAATTATTTCTTTTCTTCTAATCTTTTGATACCACATTCATTAAGTTTTTCAAGTGACATCAGTTGAGTTCTTGCAAGCTTTCTAAGTTCTATCATTCTTTCTTTTGGGTTCATTCCTTTATCACTAAGAACTGCATTGTAGCTTTCCATATTGGCAAGTACCAATAATTCATTTAAACTTGCATAGTCTATCATATTACCCTTTTAATCTAGATTTTCTTCCTGCCACTGTTTTGCTCTTTTGTTAAATAAGGCAACATTGAGCATATCTGCTTCACTTGCGTATTTATAGGATAATTACTAGTTTGTTAGATCTCTTAAGAGATATTCTTTAATTGCATCTGATTTAAGTCTTTTATAGTCTTGAATAATGTAAAGCTTAAATTCTGGCGAAATCCATAAAGCAAATTCCATTGCTATATCAGTATGAGTAAATGTGCCTCCATATCGTCCTGACTTAGAAACAATACCTATTGCATTTGTCTTTTTAATCCAATTTTGTGGTGACAATGTAAATGCGTTACTACCTGCTTCATTTCTAAACCTATCGAATTCGATAGGTTTAAAATCTGGATTATGCATTGATTCTCATAAACCTAAAAACTGAATATTGTCTTTGCCTCTCAACCAGTTATTAATAACAATAAATGGTTCATCACTTTTATATCTTTCAATATCCGTTAAACTTATATAGTCATTTTTAAAGTCTTCAGTATAAATTTGAATAGCAAAACCTTTTGCTTTAATCATGTCTTTTTTCACCTTAGACATGTGAATTCCTCCTTTATGTTGATGTACTGTTTACAACATTTATTTCCGTAATAACTGCTCTAAACAGCAAACCACTATTCATTTTTTTGATTTTAAACTTTGGTAGAAGCTCTAAAATCCTTGTATTTACTTGACTATTTGCCTGTGTCATTATTATGACACGAAACCCACAAGCAGGATCATAAACACGGCCTCTATAAGGCTTTAATATTTCTACAATCGTTTTTACGATGCTGGTCGGAGTATAAAATTCACCACCTCGTTTTCCTTCATATGCCGCAAACTGTTCAATACAATATTCATAAGCACGCCCAAGTATATCTTTTTCATTCTCACCTTCATACATTTTAATATTGGTAAAAATGTCTACAACTTCCCCTAAAACTCGCTTATCTAAGTCTGGACTTGCATAGATTTGAGGAAGGACATTCTCTAGGCTAGGATTATCCTTTTCAATTTCACGCATAGCTGCATCCAAAACCATACCAATTTCCGAAGAATGGGCATGACTCGCAATAAATTGCCATCTAGCTATTTCAGGGACGAAGAAAATATTCTCCTCTGAATATGCATCAGGATCATTCTCAAATCCGTCTCCCTCCGCAAGTAATTGTTGGTATTTTTCTTCAAAAGCATCTGATACATATTTTAAAAAGATGAGACCGACAATTACTTTTCTGTACTCTGACGCAGAAATGTGTCCCCGAAGCGAATCCGCAGCATTCCATAGTTCATTTTCAAATCCAATATTTGCGTTTGATTTTTTCGCCATTTTATACTCTTTTCATATTTTAGTTACATTCATTTTACCACATTTCAAGTAAGTTAAAAAGCACGATCACAGCGCTCGTATCTATTTTAATATCTTCCTATAAATTTTTCTTTTGCAATTTTAGTATATCGTTTAATAAACTTACACTTTGCATCAGTGTAGCCGTCTCTATCATGTTCAAATTTCTTCCATAAGTTCAGCTTTAAATGTTCATATTCTTTCGCTACATTATGATTCTCACGTAAGTAATCTCTGAAATATAGTTCATCATTATCTCCGACAACTCTAATGTGAAGATGAAAGACTTTTTCTGCAAAACCTTTCTCTGTGTATCCTTTATTTAATGAGATTCGTCGTGTACTTTGACTCATGCATAACCACTTATTTTCAACAAGAATATTTTTCACTATTTCTAGTTCTTCTGCTAATCGAACCTCAAGTAATATATCTACTATATTCTTTGCCCATATATTTTGAACAGCGGTACTACCAATATGAGATATTCTTACTATATATTTAGCTGGTATCAGGGACAAAATAGCGGTTGCTTCCTCATCATACCAATCCGCCCATTCTTTATTATGTTTTACAAGAAATATGGGAAACAATTGCCATAATTCTTCTAAACTCATGTTTTCTAATTTTTTACTCAATTTCTCCTCCACGAGTTTGCATTTATTTCTCACATTTATTATCATTATAACATTTTCAATGTGCATCAGGCGTTTATTATTTCTGATTAAAACTTTTAGCTATCACTACACGAAAAAACAAGTCCAATCTAATCGGACTTGTTTCTTTTTATTTTTAAGGAGTTTACATAACGATCGACTGCTAGGATAGCACCTGCAATATCAGATGCTGAAATCTTAAACGGCATCTGATGAATGGTTTCACCTTCAATAGTAGCTTGCTTACCAACCTTGAGCAAATCATCATAGCTGGCATTTTCTAAATGCATTTCTGCCAAGGTCGTGGGCATACCAATTTTCTGATAGAAACGAATATATTTTTCCAACTCCTCTTTTGGACGGTTTTCAAGAAAGAGCTGTGTTAGCGTTCCATAAGCTACTTTTTCTCCATGAGTCAGATGATGAATATCACCAGTCAGAGCTGTAAATCCATTGTGAATGGCATGAGCAGCAGCCAATCCACCACTTTCAAAACCAACACCGCTGAGAAGCGTATTAGCCTCAATGATATGCTCAAGAGCTGGTGTTACCACCTGCGCCTCACAAGCAGCCAGTGCTTGTAAACCATCTGCAAAAAGAGTTTCTTCACATTTTTGAGCAATAGCTGCGCCTGCTAAAGTCTGTCTTTGTCCCAGCATGGTCTCTCCATTTGCCTGCATAACCGCACGCGCTTCAACCCAAGTCGCTAAACCATCTGCAATTCCAGAAGCCAACAAGCGCTTTGGAGCTTGAGCAATGACCTTTGAATCTACTAGAACAAGATCTGGGTTCTTGGTGTAAAAAATATATTTTTCAAATGCTCCTTCCTCAGTATAAATTACTGAAAGAGCTGATGTTGGTGCATCTGTCGAAGCAATAGTCGGTGCAATCACGACGGGATTTCCCAATAAATCTGCAATTGCCTTAGCACTGTCAATTGTTTTTCCACCACCAAGACCAATCACTAGATCTGCTCCATCTTTTTCAGCTAAAGCAGCTACCCGATTGATTTCATTATCCGAAGCTTCACCATTAAAACTGACATGCAATACATGAAGTCCATAGCGAGTAAGACAGGATTGGAACTTCTTTCCTACAATTTGATAAACAGTGTTGTCACAAAGCAAAACTGGATGGTTTCCTAAGTTCAAAATCTGTTTTGCATTTTCAAATAAGGCATCTTCACCTTGAATATAGCGAGAAGGGCTTGCAAAAGTTCTCATAAAATACCTCTTCCTACGCAAAAATGGAGATTAGATGTACTTTTTACCATGAATGAATGACCAATCTGCTGCAAAATCATTTACTGCCTTTGAAATAGACGGCATAGCAAAAGCTGCTTCAAAGACATCTGCACCTGCTGTAATAGCATGGGCACCATCAGCAAAAGCCTTGTTGACTTGTCCTACATTTTTAAAGGAAGCTGCTAAAATTTTGCTAGATGAACCTTCTACTGCAATCGCATCTGCCAATTGGCCAATAACTACATCTGAATCAATGTTCAAATTTTCCATACGGTTATAATAAGGAGCTAAATAATCTGCGCCTACTTGAATGGCTAATAAACCTTGGAAAATGGTATAAATAGCAGTTGCCGTAATCTTGTAACCTTCTGCTTTTAAAACCTTTATAGCGGCTAAACCTTCAGGGGTTACAGGTACTTTGACAAACACATTTCCACTACAATGCTTGCGAATTTCAGCTGCATCTTTTAAAATTCCCTGATAATCTTTGGCAACAACCTGAATATGAATGGAAGGAGCTTTCCCAATAATTTCTCTAACTTCTTGGATGCGTTTAAAGAAATCAATCTCTCCCTCTTTTTTAGCGATGGTCGGGTTAGAAGTCACTCCTGCCAAGGGGAGAACTTGCGACCATTTTTTTATTTCTTCTACATTTAATGTATCAAGCATGAATTCCATAAACTGGACCTCTTTTATAATGTGTGTTCTGTACGTCCGATAATATCATCTTGTGTTGCTTTGGAGAGTACATTGAAGAATGCCGAATATCCTGCAACACGCACAATCAAATCACGGTGTTTTTCAGGATGTTTTTGCGCATCAATCAAGGTTTCTCTAGAAACAACATTGTATTGAATATGATAACCGTGCAAACGGTTAAAGAACGTACGAAGTAAAGCAATCAATTTAATTTTATCTTCTTCCTTAGACAGGGTCTGAGGATTCACTTTTTGATTGAGCAGAACGCCCCCAACAATTTCATCTGTCGGCAATTTAGAAACAGATTTCAATACAGAAGTCGGACCATTCTTGTCCATATTGTGAGATGGAGAACAGCCTTCAGCGAGCGGTGTCCCTGCATTGCGGCCATCTGGTGTCGCCAAAGTACCGCGACCTTGACCAACATTGGCTGAAATAGAAGATGTTCCTGAGTAGCGGATACCGCCAATTGGACCGCGTCCATAACGGGTATTTGGATATTTAGCAATTTCATCCACATAAATATCATAAGCATCAGTCACCAGCTTATCAGCGTAATCATCATCATTACCATATTTCGGTGCATCAGAAATCAACATCTCTTGAATCTCCTTGCCGCGCTCACCTGCATAGTCCGTTTCAAGCGCATGCCAGAGTTCAGCTGGAGTCAGTTTGCCTTCTTCAAAGACTAGCTTCTTGATTGCTGCTAGTGAGTCTGATAGATTGGCAATACCGACTTGGAGACCAGAAATATAGTCATAGACAGCTCCGCCTTCTTTCAAATGCTTTCCACGACCGATACAATCATCTGTCAAAGCTGAGCAGAGGATATCCGGCACTTCTCTTTCAAGAGACAGGTCGATAGAATTTTCCACGATGACACTCATACGAGTCAAGTGGCGCAAAGTCTTGTCCCAAGCCGTTTGCAGCTCAGCAAAACTCTTCATGTCTTTAAAATGACCGAAGCTTGGTGCAAAACGCTTGCCAGATGCGGGATCAATTCCATCGTTCATAGTGATGAGAAGCACTTTAGGGAAGTTCATATAGCTCATACCCGTACAACGGTAGCCCCATTTACCTGGCACAGCTGTCTCCACACAGCCGATAGCACTGTAGTCGTATGCATCTTCTTCCAAAACGCCTTTGGCAATAAAGGACGGAATAATAATCTCGTCATTATTGAAAGCAGGCATTCCAAAACCTAGTTTCATAACTTCTATGCATTCGTTCATAAAACGAGCATCTAGACCAGCATGGTAGCGAACTGTTAAGTTTGGCTGTGGCAAATGCGTCTGTGCAACAGATCTCAAAACCAGATATGAAAGGGGATTTACAGCATCTTTCTTATCACGTGTTTGTCCACCAATTGTCACATTTTGATACAAAGGACTACCAGCAGATGAGAAAGTATGAGCCTGACTGCGTACTTTATTGATCGTAATCGTCTTAATCCAAAGATTGGTTAAGCGTTCGACAATGCTTTCTTCCGTCTCGCGACCAGCTTCCAAGTCCGACTTAACATAAGGATACATGTATTGGTCAAAGCGCCCATAAGAGAGGGAGTGACCATTAGACTCAATCTGTAAAATACACTGGATAAACCAGACAGACTGAATAGCTTCAGCAAACGTTTCAACTGGTTCGTAAGGCACTTTGGAACAAATTCGAGCAATTTCCAATAATTCTTGACGGCGCTCTGGACTTGCAAACTCTGCCATATTTTGAGCTAATTTGACAAAACGCTCCGCATAAGCTTTCACAGCATCCACTACAATGAAAATTGAATCATAGAAATGATATTTATCAATACTAGCCGGATCTGTCAAATCCAAGGCCTCCTTAGCTGCCCGAGCTTTTTCCTCAAAACCTTTCAAACCATATTGAAGCAATTTTTGATAGTTGACTGCCAAGTGAGCATCACCAGAGTTCATCTTTCCTTCCATTCCAAAGAAGCCAGTTTCCATATAAACCTGAACTTCTTCTGGAAGTAAAGCACCAGCTCTAGCGCGGAGGTTATTGTTTTCCCAGAAAGGAGCGATGCTCCGGATTTGTTCTTTGGTTTCCTCTGTAATATAGAAAACATCACCGTCGCGCTTTTCAAAAAGATCTAATTCATTGAGTACAAATTCTAAAGTATACTCTGGGAAAATAGGTGCATCTTTATTAGATGAAGCCTGATTTCCAACAATCATGGTCTCATCTTCAATATAAAGCGTCATATTTTCCAAAATTTCCTTAAGCATATAAGCACGCTTCAGAACATTTGGCTTTTCTTTATGCTCTTGATAAGCTCTTGTTGCAAGAACAGCACGTTCAGCATCAATATAAGGTTTCTTGTCCAGCACATCTTCCCGATACTTGTTCATTCGGTCCGTTAAACTACCAAAATAACTTGTTTGTATCGTCGTTTTTTCTATTTCTTTTACATTAGGCATCACAGCACAACCTTTCTTATGAAATTATTTTTATTTCTTTCGTAACTATTGTAGCATGCAAGATGCAAAAATTCAATCATTTATAATCAATTATCGAATTAAAGATTTTTTGCACATTTGTGCTCAATCAACGTTAAAATAATTTCTTTACAGTGATACAATGTGGTTTATCCTTCCGCTTTCAGTTCATTACTGTAAGCAAGATTGTCTTGGAATTTAAAGAATGGGAAATAGATGAGAGTTGACATAGCTAAAATGACAACTTGGATGAGAGCACCTTGCCATCCTGCCACTAAGAAACCAGAAATAATAGCTGGTGTACTCCATGGCAAGGTCACCCCTGAAAATGGCTGCATAAAGCCAATTGCTATAGAACCATAAACAATTACAGCCGCTAAAACAGGTACAAGAATAAAAGGCAAGAACATGACGGGATTCATAACAATTGGAAACCCAAACACAACTGGTTCATTGACATTAAAGATTGCTGGAAAAGCAGCAACCTTTCCTAGTGCTTTGTATTGTTTAGACTTAGCTGCAAAGAGCATGGCTACCACCAAACCAAAAGTAATACCAGAACCAGACAAAATAAGGAAACTATCCAAGAATTGCTGAGTGACAATGTGAGCACCTTTTCCAACAGATAACTTTCCAGCAGCAAGCAAGGCTTTATTAGCATCCAGATTTGAAAGTAAGAGAGCGGTCACTACACCATTGACAACAGATTGTCCGTGTACACCAAACCACCATAGGAAAGAGATGAAAAAGGCAATACCGATTGCACCGTAAAGGGAACCAGTCAATCCTTGCAGCGGTACTTGAATCACACCGTAAATCATTTCGATAAAAGTACCACCCTTTGTCAGCATTTTAGCAAGAATATAGACTACCATGGAAAGGAAGAATATCACAAAAGCTGGAATCATAGCCTCAAATTGCTTGGCGATTGCTTGAGGAACTTGCTCTGGCATCTTAATAACAATATGTTTTTGAATAAACATGGTATAGATACTACCGACAACCAAACCAATAATAATGGCTCCAATAATCCCCTGACCGCCAAACCAAATCTTGGCAATCGCGTCTGTAATTTCTTCACCTTTTTCTGGAATATAAGAAGATTTTAAAAGAATGAAGAAAGAAGACACAGATAACACACCTGCCGGCAGAGGCTCTACACCACTATTTTTAGCATAAGAATATCCTATAGAAAAACAGGAAATCAAACCCATAATCGCAAAAGTTCCTGAGTAAACCTGCATAAATGGCTCGGTCCAATTTTTCCCGAAAATGCCTGCAATCGCCTGATTGAGGCCTTCAAATGGTAACTGTCCTACAATCAGAAAGATACTTCCAACAACTGTCAAGGGCAGAATTGCCAACATACCATCCTTTAAGGCAATAATACCGCGCATATTGACAAATTTCATAATCGGCGCAATAATTTTTTGAGTATCTATTTTAGCCATAACTAAGCTCCTTGTTTTTGTTCCAAAAGCCCCAAAGCGAGATTCAATACTTTTTTACCATCTAGCATGCCATAGTCCGCCATTGGAATGACCGCAATTGGAATATGGTTCTCTTCGCAAATGGCAGCTGACTTATCCAAAGTATAAGCTACTTGTGGTCCTAACAAAGCAACATCCAAGTTTGGTGCATAATCTGCTAACTTGGCCTGAGAATAAGCATCAATCTCAACCTCTAAACCAGCTTCTTTCGCAGCTATTTTCATATTATTGACCAACATTCCTGTTGAAAAACCTGCTGCACAAAACAACCCAATTTTAATCATATCTTCATCCTCCTGATGATTTATTTTTTCACTTGTAATTCTTTTCTCAAGTCAATGATTTCCTTGATAAGATTAATTTCTGTAATACTGGTCATCAAATGATCCTGAGAGTGGACAAACAAAGCTGTAATTTCTGTCTTTGTTCCCCCCGCTTCCTGTGCCAAAAACTCCGTTTGAAGATTATGAGCTTCTAATAATGCCTGATCTGCCAATTCTAGATACTCATTACACTTTTCAAACTCACCATTTTTTGCTAATGACAAAGCTTGGTAAATATGCTGTTTGGCATCCCCAGCATGCAAGATTAACCCCATAATGATTTGATCAGCTACAATCACTTCCATATTTAACGTTACTCCTATTTTTATTTACAAAATATATCTTTCTTTTATTTGAAAGCGTTTTATTTTTGTTTGTAACTCAAATTTATCATCTTTCTCTTATTCCGTCAATATATCACTGAACAAAATCTCTTTTTTTATATTTATCGCACATTTGTGCTTATCAAGTGAAATAAAAAAGGTCAGAATCATTATTCTTGACCTTTTGAAGATGAAATAACGAGGAAAAGGAGAACTTTTATAAACTACTAATTAACTGCACTATTATCCAATTCCAACACTTTTAAAATAGTTGCTTCATCTGTAACTAAATGGTTGACATACCCAGCACGTAAAACCGCCAAAATAGCGGCAGCTTTTTGACGACCATGAGCAAAAGCCAGACTGTGAGGAACTGTTTTTAAATAATCTAAAGAAATAGCAACTGTTCGATTTTGCAACTGTTCATCAACCAACTCACCATTTTCATCAAAAAAGCGGCAACAAATTTCTCCGACAGCTCCTTCATTTTCCACTGTACGAAAATCTTCAGCCGTCAGCATATCCAACCACTGCCGATTCTTTTCATCCACTTGTCCGCCAATACCAACAACAACCACATCTAGTTCTTGCCAACTTCTTTTTAAGTCCTCAAAATATTTAGAAGACAAAATTCCTTTTGCTAAGATCTCGTCTTCCTGTATAATCGTCGCATTCATAAAGCGACAATCCCCATGGTATTTATTAGCCATACTGTAAATGAGGGTATTAACATGATAACGAGCATGAATATGGCTAGGTCCGCCAGCCAATGGAAAAAAATGCACATTATTCAAGTGCCGACTGCCCGAGTGTTCTACCAAGAGACTAAGACTCTTTCCCCATGAAAATCCAACTTTAGCATTGTCATCAATCATCCCCCGAAGCATTCCTGCTGCTGATTGAGCTAACCGCTGCTCCAAATCAGAAGGTGAATCATCCACTTGATTTGCTACGATTTCAAGTCCTTTTAACCCATACTTCTCTTTCACTACATTTTCTAAATGAAACAAACGCGCATCAAAGGCTTCAATCTCGATTTTGACAATGCCTTCCTTTTTAGCTTCAGCCAGCATACGACTCACAGTTGTCCGATAAATCCCTGTCTCTGCTGCAATTTCTGCCTGACTTTTCTCCTCTATATAATAAAGATAAGCAATCTTAGCTAATAGCCTTTTTCTTTCACTTTTCATCTTATCTCCCTCTACTTATCAGACTAGAGTCAATTTGATATTGGCTGCTTTTAGGCGTTGAACCGCTGCTGTCGGAATAGCTTGATCGGTTACCACCTGCGAAACCTGTTTCAAACCAAAACGCTTGACAGTCCCTCTTTTATCAAATTTACTCGAATCTGTTAACACAATCATTTTATCAGATGCTTCCGACATATATTGCACCACTTCGCTACGCATTAAATCTTTACCTGTAAAACCAAGCTCTTCATCATAGCCATCAGTCCCTACAAAAGCATGTTCTACATGGAAAAATTGAATCATTTCCTTAAGTAAAGGACCGACCGTAACTTGCGAATCGTTCTGAAATTCACCGCCTAGCAAGATAATCTTGCAAGAATCTACTTTTCTCACATAGTCTGCGATAAAATAAGAATTTGTAATAATTTTCACGTTCTTCTTAGTACGACAGATTTCTTCAGCTAACAGAGCACAAGTTGAACCAGATTCAATGATAATCGTTTCATTGTCTGCAACAATTTTTGCCGCTTCTTGTGCTATCTTTCGCTTGGTATCATAATGAAAAGAAAGCCGGACATTCAAGTCATCACCACTATTTAAGACCGCATAACCGTGCTCCCGATGAAGCAAGCCTTTCATTTCCAGCTTATCCAAATCTTTCCGAATCGTTACTTTAGAGACTTTTAATTTATCAGATAAAGTATTAACATCAATTTTTTCAAACTCCGAAACGAGCTTAACGATTTCATCTAAACGTTCCATTTTATTCACCTCATTCTTTATTTTAACAGAATTTAAGGAATAAATAAAATAAAAAATAGTTTCATTCGTAATTGTTTTTCTTTCGTTTGTTTGATATAATAAAAGAAAATAAGCAAGAAAAGAGTGTACATCATGAGTGCAGAAAAAGGAATCATCTTTAATATTCAACATTTTAGTATTCACGACGGACCAGGAATTCGGACAACTGTTTTTCTAAAAGGCTGTCCCTTACGCTGTCCTTGGTGTGCCAATCCAGAATCTCAGAAATTTAAACCTGAGCCCATGTTAGACGCTTCTAGCAAAAAGACTATCACCATGGGAGAGGAAAAAAGCGTTGAAGAGATTATCAAAGAAGTTCTCAAAGATAGAGAATTTTATGAAGAATCAGGTGGGGGCCTGACCTTGTCTGGTGGAGAAATCTTTGCCCAATTTGAATTTGCCAAAGCAATCCTTAAAGCTGCCAAAGAAAAAGGTATCCATACAGCAATTGAAACGACAGCCTTTGTAGATCATAACAAATTCGTTGATTTGCTCCAGTATGTAGATTTTATCTATACTGACTTAAAGCATTATAACACCATCAATCACCGCAAAGTCACAGGGGTCAAAAATGAACTAATTATCAAAAATATTCATTATGCTTTTTCGCAACAAAAAACCATTGTCCTGCGTATTCCTGTTATCCCTAGCTTTAATGACTCTCTAGAAGATGCCGAACAATTTGCTATTTTATTTAAAAAATTATCTATTGACCAAGTACAACTCTTACCTTTTCATCAATTCGGTGAAAATAAATATAAATTACTAAAACGTTCTTATGAAATGGAAAATGTGCAAGCTCTACATCCGGAAGACCTCTATGATTATCAGCAAGTTTTTCTTGATTATGAAATCAACTGTTATTTTTAGCTCCTCTTTTTCTCCAAAAAACAATCCATTTCTCACGAAATGGATTGTTTTTTTATCTCTTCTTGGGCGGATGCAACGACATCTGCCAGACTGGTCTTGCTCAGTTCTTCTTCCATTGCTGCTTGAATTTCTGCTAATTTGTCATCTAAAACTAAGTGAATATTTCTGCCAATGGGACAAGATGGATTGGGATGCTCATGAAAGCTAAAGAGTTGCCCAGATTTGCCCAGACTTTCTACTGCCTGATAGACATCCAAGAGGGTAATGTCTTTTAAATCTTTCATAATGACAGCTCCGCCCGTTCCACGCGCAACGGAAATCAAGCCCGCGCTTTTCAACTGAGATAAAGTCTTGCGAATAATGACAGGATTTACTCCAACGCTGTCAGCTAAAAAATCACTAGTCACTTTATGTTCTTGACATTCTAGTGCTATAACAGTCAGCATGTGCGTGGCAATGGTAAAACGACTCGAAATTTGCATGTAAAACTCCTTTCATTTGCAGCTTCTATTACTAGTATACTTTATTTACGTTGTAACTTCAAGTGTTACTTCTCAAAAAAACTCCTTGAGATGTGCAACATAATCTTCTCGCTCACTAATTGCTCGAAGTAAATCATGATTATGCGTATGATGAATTCCATTGACCAGACTTTCGTAATATACTTCATAATAAGGCAACTTCAATGTTCTAGCCATTTCCAATTCTTTATTTACATCATAAGCCACTCGTCGAAAATCGACATCTGCTAATCCCTGTTCATCAATTTTTAAAATAGCATACTGAGCTCGCAGATCCTTTCGCAAACAAGCATCTAGAAAAAACGGCTGACCGATAGATCCCGGATTGATAATCATCTGTCCCCCCGTCGCATAACGAAGAAATTGCTGATGAATATGACCATAAATGGCAATGGCACAATTGTTACCTTCAAACAGGCGATCAAAATTCTCTTGTTGACCAATATGAATCAACTCTCGTCCCCAATTTTTATCTGGCAAATGATGAGTCACAGCGATTTCTAAATCGCCAACTTTGGTCAAACGCTGCAAAGGCAATTCATGCAATCGATTCAGTTCCTCAGGTGTGACTTCTTCCAAAAGATACTGGCACAAACAAATCATATAGAGATGACTAGGGCGACTGATGTCTAATTTTCCATGAAGGGCATTCCAAATGCTATCCTCCCAATTTCCCCGCACTTGAAGGCTAATCGGTAAAGCAGCCATTAAGTCAAGAATTTTCTTTCGCCCCGTTCCGGGTGCCAATAAATCTCCCAAAAACCAGTAATCGGTCACCTGTTCCTTTTTGGCGTCTGCTAACACAGCTTCTAAAGCTGTCGTATTCCCGTGAATATCTGATAATAAAGCAATTTTTCGTTTCATTGTATCGTTTCGTCTGTCCTTTATAAAAATATTATAACAAACCAAGAAAAAACTTCCACTCCCAAGTTTGAGTGAAAGTTTTACTGCCTTATCAATCTACCGACTTTAATGCTTCTAACATGTCAATACGTCTCAATATTGCATTGACCATAAAGCCTAAGACAATCAAAATCATGATGATAGAAAAGATTGGTACAAGATATACAAACACCGATACTGTCGGGTTGAGAAGAAAGGCGTCTGGGGCAATCGTCTCTAAAAGGGAGCGATGTAAGATATTCCCCAAAAACAAGCCTACGATAATACCAATAACAGACAAAAGAATGGTTTCTCGATAAATGTAAAGCGTGACTTCTTTATTATGAAATCCCAATACTTTAATCGTTGATAATTCTCGAATCCGCTCCGCAACATTGATGTTCATCAAGTTATAAAGAATTACAATGGCTAGTAAAATAGAGGCAACAGTTAAAATCTGCATTACAAAGCCAAGAGATTTGACAATGGCATCAATTTGTTCCAAAATCCCCGTATTTTGTACGACTGCTCGCACACCAGTTAATTTCATGAAGGCTGCTGCGGTATCCTGCACATTTTTGCTAGAGGAATCTTTCAATTTTATCAGATAAGCATTTTCTTGGAACTTACGAGCAAATACCGTTTGATAATAGTCCTGATTCATAAAGATAAAATGCCCTGCGTACATTTCAGTGATACCAGAAACTTTGATTTTATAGCGTTTTCCTTCATCGGATGTCACCTCAAAAGTATCTCCAACAGAAACATGCATAATGGTTGCTAATTTCTGAGAAATGACCGCTCCATGCGAAGACAAGTTCAAGCTCGCTTTGCTTTGACTATCATATAACTCTATGAAATGATGAAAATCCTTGCCTGTTGTCACAAATAACGCGAGAGACTGCTCATCTTTAGCACCCTTGATTTTTTTGGTAAATGTTTCTTGATAAATACTGCATTTTTTAGCTATTTTTTTATCTGCTAATAAATGATTGATTGCTGCTTGCTCGTCTGATTTGAGATGCTGTTTTTGCGAAATGACCGCATCGTATTTGATAATTTCTCCATACTGCCGATTTCCCATACCTTCCATGGAAGAAGACATCCCCAAACCGGCAAATAAGAGGGCGACGGAGCCTGCCACACCAAAAATGGTCATCAGCATTCTTTGCTTGTAACGAAAGATATTTCGAGCCGTCACTTTTTGCGTAAAGCTGAGTCGACGCCAAATGAAGTCAATCCGCTCTAGCAAGATTTTTGAGCCTTTGGTAGGTGCCTTGGGCAACAATAATTGAGATGGTTTTTCTTTCAACTCTTTGTGAGCAATATAAAGGGCTGGTGCGACACCACACAAGACCGAGCATAAAAGAGCAATGAGACTAATTTCCCAATAAAATTCTAATCGCAATGCTGGATAAGTGGAGGTTTTAAAAATCGTTTTCCCTAAGATGTAGGGTAAGAAATAAGTACCTAACAAACTTCCCATTACTGTACCTAGCAAGCTTGAAACCAAGCCATAGATGACAAATTTCTTAACGACATCTTGGTTCCGATAACCCAAAGCTTTTAAAACACCTGCATTTGTGCGTTCTTCGCTGACAAAACGTGTCATTGTCGTTACCGTTACAAGGGCAGCTACCAGATACAGTACAATCGGGAAAGCATTACCTACAGCTGAGATGCCATAAGCACGATTCCCCGTTGTTGTGTACTCGTCAGCTCCTGGAAATGTCCGACGTGTATACACACGGTAGGTTGGTACAGACAAGCCAGCTACTTCATCTTTTGCCTTTTGAATGTCTGCTTGCCCATTTTTTATTTTTGTTTCAGCATCTTTCTTTTGCTTTTCGTATTCAGTTTTTTTATCGTTCAATGTTGCCTGAGCTTGGTCCAATTGTGCCTGACCGTCTGCGATTTGTTGTTTTGCTTGTGCTAATCGGACTTGACCTGCTTGGTAGTCAGCTTGTTTATTTTTTAAGGTTGCCTGACCGTTTTGATATTGAGCTAAGCCTGCGTCATATTCAGCTTGTTTCGCATTCAATGCCTCAGCTGCAGATTGGTATTGGGCAAGTCCTGCTTGATAAAGCGCTTCTTGGCTTTTGTACTGCGACAGTCCAGTTTGAAATTCAGCCTGCTTTTTCTCTAATTCTGTACGAGCAAGATTTAATTTTGCTTCTTCTTGTGCTAGTTGAGTTTGTGCTGCCACAATTTCAGGCACTGTTGCTGGATCAATTCCTTGTGCTTGTAGCGCAGCTATTTTGGTCTGCAAATCAGTTTTTGCAGCTGCAAGTTGCATTTGACCTTTTTCCAATTCTGCCTGCGCTGTAGCTAATGTAGCTTGAGCATTTGTTACATTTTCTTTTGCAGCAGACAACTGACTAGCTGCCTGATCTAATTGGGTTTTCATTTGGTTCAATTGTCCCCAACCTGAAGAAAGTTGAGCAGCGGCTGTATCCAATTTTGCTTTTGAGCTTGCTAAAGTTTGTTCAGCCTGTGCAATTTGAGCTGCGCCCTGTGCAAGCAAGTTTTCTTTTTCAGTTAGTTGACCTTGAGCAAGCTCTAAATCTGCTCTTTTTTGATCAATTTGATCCTGCGCATTCCTTAGTTGCTGCTGGGCATCTGCCAATGCTTGTTGAGAAGTTTGAATTTTTGCTTCTCCGTCCGCAATTTTTGTCTGTGCTTGTTTTTTTATCTCTGATAAACGATTTTTCCCATTATCAGCCACTAGCTTTTCCAGCTCATTTTCATACTGTTTTACCTTTTTTCGATAGGAGTCTCCAAAAGAATTAAGTGCTTTTAAATCGTCATACTTCAAACGAGCAACTGTATAGACTGAACTTTGAAATGTTTTTGGCATCACCACTGCATAAGCAGATAAGGTCCCACTCCCTGAGTTAGAATTGCCAAGAGAAATCGTCGAAGCCAATTCACTTGAATTGACGAATCCCGTCACCGTAAAGGTATGCTGCTTCAAAGCATAATCATTGGTTCCTTCCTCGTTTAAAGTAATGCTATCGCCAATCTTGTACTTTCCTTGATAAAAACTAGCCAAAGCCACTTGATTTTCCTTGCTTGGAAAATGACCTGAGACAAGCTTGAACTTAGAAATATTAGTTGTCTGAGAAAAAACTCGAACAGAAGTTGAACTATCGCCAATCACCGTATCTGTAAAATAACCATATTCTACCTGTGCATTTGGGATTGTATTCAGTTCTTTTTGGTCAGCTTTGCTAACACCATAGTCTGACATCACTGCCAAATCCATCATTTTCATCTGTGAAAGATAACGATTGGCTGAATTTTCAATGTCTGGACTGGCTGCTTTCAGTCCTACTAGCGCAAAAGAACCTAACATCATCAAAAACATAATGGACAGAAAGCGTCCTTTGGACTGACGAAAAGAGAGCCAGATATCCTTATTTAGAATGGATTTTTTCATATCACCACTCCTCACTAATACTCTAGACTTTCGATATCTTGAGGATGTTCATTCAAAGTGACGGACTGAATCCGTGCATCATGCATACGAATCACGCGGTCTGCAATCGGAGCTAACGCACCATTGTGAGTCACGATAATCACTGTCGCACCTTGCTTGCGCGACATATCTTGAAGGATTTGCAGTACTTGCTTACCTGTTTTATAATCTAGCGCACCTGTTGGTTCATCACAAAGCAAAATTTTAGGATTTTTTGCCACGGCACGCGCAATGGAAACCCGTTGCTGCTCGCCGCCAGATAATTGAGCAGGAAAATTATGCAGTCGATTTCCTAGCCCAACTGCTGCTAGCGCTTCTGCTGCATCCTGTGCATCTTGAACAATTTCTGAAGCCAGCTCAACATTTTCCAAAGCTGTCAAATTAGGAACTAAATTATAAAATTGAAAGACAAAACCAACATCATTCCGACGATAATCTGTTAATTGACGAGCATTATAATATGCTATATTTTGCCCATCAATCAACACATCTCCCTCGTCATTGCTGTCCATTCCACCAAGAATATTTAGAACTGTTGATTTCCCAGCTCCAGACGCTCCAAGAATGATGACCAGTTCACCCTTTTCGATATCAAAAGAGATGTCATTATTAGCAATGATTTCCGAATCTCCCATTTGATACCGTTTATAACTATGCTTCATTTCAATATAAGCCATCTTTTCTCTTCCTTTTCTTACTTCATCAAACAGCTAAATCAACAATATGTTGATTTGTTTCTAGCAATATTATATAATGACCCTAGTTTAAAAGCAATCATCAATTATCAACAGAGTGTTCATTTAAGGAGCATTATGGTACAAAACCGACAGACAACAACCAAGAAACAGATTAGAAAAGCACTTATTCAACTGTTATTAGAAGAAAAATTTGAAACCATTTCCGTTAGCAAACTATGTAAACGGGCAGGTATTAATCGTGGAACTTTCTACCTTCATTATCTTGATAAATTCGACCTAATTGAAACACTAAAAGAAGAAATTATCCTCCAATTACGAAAAAATTTTGAAGAAACGACAAATACACACAACTTGCTCATCACCAATCTAAATTATCTCCAACAAAACCATGACTTAATCTATGCTGTTTCTCAAAGTCATTATCTCAATTTTCGTGAGACAATCCGTGAATTTATGCTCAGTATTTTAATGAATAATCAGTATAAGCTTCAAACCGAACACTTTTTAAAAGAAAATTTCACCATTTCTAAAAAATATGCGCTTGAAGTCTTTCTATCTAGCATAGAAGGTATTATCTCACTCTGGATTTCAAGCGGTGCGAAAGAAACGCCAGAAGAAATGACGGATATGATTTTACAAACCTTTGATTACGATGCTTGGCACTTATAAAATTTAAAAAACTCTATTCTATAGTAGGAAATGAACTGCCCTCAAAAGTTAGACATAAAAGATCCAACTTTTAGAGTGCTGTTCAAAATCCCTTATAGAATAGAGTTTTTAATAAACATCTTTTCTAGCTTCAGCTCAGAAATTGAAAAGAAGGTAAAATGAGGCGACAGGCATACACTGTGGCATTTTTATAAGTAACCACAACGTCACTCCCGTCCTTCATCTACTTGTCAGCTTCGTTTCTACTATTATCTGGACATGATTTTCTAGCAATATCAGCTACAATATGATTTACAAATTCATCAACTGCTTCTGTATGCGTTTGTTTGCTGCCATAACGACGAACATTTACAGTACCATCTGCTTGCTCTTTATCTCCAACAATCAATTGATAAGGAACTTTATGAGTCTGACTTTGACGAATCTTGTATTGCATTTTTTCATTGCGTTCATCGACATCCACACGGACACCACGATTGCGCAGTTCTTTCGCTACTTTCCAAGCGTAATCAGCATGCGCTTCATTAGAAATTGGAATGACCGTCACTTGATGAGGTGCCAACCAAGTTGGGAACGCACCTTTGTAAGTTTCAATCAAGTAAGCAATAAAGCGTTCCATCGTAGACACAATACCACGGTGAATCATGACTGGACGATGCTCTTCACCGTCTGCTCCGATATAATGAAGATCAAAACGTTCTGGTAGCAAGAAGTCCAATTGAATAGTGGAAAGAGTTTCTTCATTTCCAAGAGCTGTTTTTACTTGAACATCCAACTTAGGACCGTAGAAAGCAGCTTCGCCTTCTGCCTCAAAATAGTCCAAACCTAAATCATCCATTGCTCCTTTTAGCATGCGTTGAGCATTTTCCCACATTTCATCATTATCAAAATATTTATGTTTGTCATTCGGATCACGATAAGACAGACGGAAACGATAGTCTGTAATATTGAAGTCTTTGTAAACGTCAATCATCAAATCCAGCACATGTTTAAATTCTTCTTGAATTTGCTCCGGCATGACAAATAAGTGAGAATCGTTTAGGGTCATTTCACGAACACGTTGGAGTCCTGAAAGTGCACCTGATTTTTCAAAGCGATGCATCATACCAAGTTCCGCAATACGAATAGGTAACTCACGATAAGAATGAACATGGTTTTTATAAACCTCAATATGGTGTGGGCAATTCATCGGACGAAGAACAAATTGTTCACCATCTCCCATATCCATCGGTGGAAACATATCTTCTTGGTAATGTTCCCAGTGACCAGAAGTCTTGTATAATTCTACACTTGCAAGCGGTGGAGTATAAACATGTTGGTAACCATCATTAACCTCACGGTCTGTAATATAGCGTTCTACGATACGACGAATAGTCGCACCATCTGGAAGCCAAAATGGAAGACCTTGCCCAACCTCAGGAGAAATCATGAAAAGATCAAGCTCTTTACCGAGCTTACGGTGATCACGTTCCTTGGCTTCTTCACGCATTTGAAGATAGTTTTTTAGGTCTTTCTTATCAAACCAAGCTGTTCCATAAATCCGTTGCATCATAGCATTGTCACTGTTCCCACGCCAGTAAGCACCTGCTACATTGAGCAAATGGAAAATTTGAATACGCCCAGTTGACGGTACGTGAGGTCCACGGCAGAGATCCACATATTCACCTTGACGGTAAATTGTAAGACCTCCTTCGTCTTCTGAATGCTCCTCAATCAATTCTAACTTGTAAGGATCGTTTTTGAAAATTTCTCGTGCTTCATCCTTTGTCACTTCTTCGCGGATTGACGGGAAATTTTCCTTGACAATCTTCTTCATTTCTTCTTCGATACGAGGCAGATCTTCGTTAGAGATTTGGCCAGCTTGATTGTCCGTATCGTAGTAGAAACCGTCCTGAATAGCAGGACCAACCCCTAAGTGAATCTCTGGGAAGAGACGACGAGTAGCTTGCGCAAACAAGTGAGCGGCAGAGTGACGCAAGATATCCAAAGCGTCTTCGTGGTCAGGTGTCACAATCTCGATTGATCCATCTTCTGTAATGGCACGAGTGGTATCGATGAGTTTGCCGTTGAATTTACCAGCCAAGGCTTTCTTAGCAAGAGAATTGCTAATAGATTGAGCAATTTCAAAAGTTGTTACGCCAGATTCGAATTCACGCACAGCGCCATCTGGGAAAGTAATCTTAATCATAATTTTCTCCTTTAGTATCTATTCTGTTTATATTGGACAATTTTAAGAGCCGAGCAACCTCTTCCACAGTCTGCTTTTCTGATTGACTACCATCTGCTATGAGGCTAGGATAGCCTAATTTCATCGCTTCCTTCCGAACCATTTGGGCAAAAAGAATGTCTCGCTGCATCCAGTTTTCAAAAGCTTGCTCAGGATTGGTTGTTCCCTCTAAGACATAAGGAACCCATTCTCTCTGTTTATAATGCTTTTTCTGAAAATCAGCTGTCGGAGTCAAGCATAGATAGGAAGACGCTGGCCATTCAAGCTCCTTTACCAAGTGAGGCAAAAGTCCTGCCCCCTCCAACAAGAGTGGTCTATCTTGATTTTTTATCAAGTAAGATTTTACATAAGGAAAAATCTCTTCATAAAAGCGCCATTCTTCATCTGCCATCTCTTCTGGATTTCTCATCCAGATTTGTTCCGGATTTCTGTCCTGTCTAAGAAGGCAAATCGGCCGTGAGTCTACACTTGCTTGACTCATCATCTCGTCTACCAAATCATCCAGCTTGATATGAAGCAGCTGATACTGTCTAGCAAGAAGTGAAGCAATTGTTGACTTCCCGCTGCAAGGCGATCCGCCAATCATATAAAGCATAATTCTTCCTCCTTCTGACAAAATAAAAAGCGGCATCCATAAAAGGACGTCGCAACGTGGTTCCACCTTCATTCGTGCATATCAAAAAGACCTACACCTCAGACTGGCTTTAACGTAGCCACCGTTTTATGTTTGCATAAAAGTTACTTTAGAGTAGTCCCAACTGCCTTCCTCTACACGTTTTCCAGCCCCACGCGTTCTCTAAAAAATTCCAACCAGCGGTATGTCTCTAAGAAATATTATAGCACGATTAAAAAAATTTGCAAGCTTTACAATCAGATGGGTTTGTGTCTGAATTTTTGGGAATTTGGAAGAAAAGAATAGGTTAGTTTTGGAATCATTCGAATGGTTCCAAAACAAATGCTGCCTCAAAATTAAGTGGGCAACATTTTAGAAATGTATTGTTTTAAACGGTTAAGATTAACGTCATGTTTTCTTATCTGATAGCCTCATTTTTTATTAAATATATCATTATTTTAACAAAAAAACGTTTACATTTAAAGAAAATTACTGTATAATAATTATGTTGGAATCATTCGAAACAACACAGCAAGTTAAAATAAGGCTTTGTCCGTACTCAACTTAAAAAGTGCGCACCGATTCGGTGCTTTTTTATTTCAATCAAGAACACAAAAAAAACAGCCTTACGACTGTTTTTATTTTTATCCTACTGAGCCTTCCATACTCATGTTAATGAGTTGGTTGAGCTCCACTGCGTATTCCATTGGAAGTTCTTTGGTGATCGGTTCCATGAAACCATTGATAATCATAGCCGTTGCTTCTTCTTCGCTAATGCCACGGCTCATAAGGTAATAAAGCTGATCCTCTGAAACCTTAGAAACCTTAGCTTCGTGTTCAAGTGCAACATTTGAATTGTGAATTTCATTAAATGGAATGGTATCTGAGCTGGATTCACCATCCATAAGAATCGTGTCGCACTCAATGTGAGACTTTGAACCAGCACTGTTCTTGCCAAAACGGACTTGACCGCGGTAATCCGTCTTACCACCGTCTTTGGCAACAGACTTGGAAATCAATGTGCTAGACGTCTTCGGCGCATTGTGATAGACTTTACAACCCGCATCCAAATGCTGACCATAATTAGCAAAGGACATAGAAAGAACAGAAGTTCTTGCATTGCGGCCATTCAAAATGCTACAAGGATATTTCATATTGACCTTGCTGCCCAGATTTCCGTCAATCCATTCCAAAGTACCGCCTTCTTCAACCGTTCCACGCTCTGTCACCAGATTATAAACGTTGTCTGACCAGTTTTGAATCGTTGTATAGCGGAAAAAAGCATCTTTTTTGACAATAATTTCCACATTTGCAGCATGAAGACTATTGGTCGTATAAGTCGGCGCTGTGCAACCTTCAATGTATTGAATAGAGCCACCCTCTTCTACGATAATGAGCGAGCGTTCAAACTGACCGGCATTCTCTCCATTGATACGGAAATAGGTCTGAACTGGCACCTGACATTGAACATTTTTAGGAACATAGATAAATGTGCCACCTGACCAAACAGCACTGTTCAAAGCGGAAAACTTGTGCTCTGCATTAGAAATGACTGTTCCAAAGTATTTTTTGACCAAATCCGGATATTCTTGTACTGCCGTGTCGGTATCGGTAAAGATAATGCCCTGCTTGGCAAATTCTTCTTTCATATTGTGATAGACTACTTCAGATTCATACTGAGCAACAGTTCCTGATAAAAATTGACGCTCTGCTTCAGGAATCCCCAGACGCTCAAAGGTTTTCTTTATTTCATCTGGCACTTCATCCCAACTTCTAGCCCGATCCCCACTTAATTTTTGATAATAGACAATATCATCAAATCGTATGCCGGATAAATCTGGTCCAAAATCAGGCATGGGCAATTTATGGAACAATTCTAAAGAACGCAAGCGATAATCCAACATCCATTGCGGCTCATTTTTAATTTCAGAAATTTCACGAACAACCTCTTCTGTCAGACCTTTGCCTGTTGAGAACAAAGGTTTCACATCGTCATGAAATCCAAAAGCATAATCTCGTACTTTCGTCATCTCATTCCTCCCATTGATACAAATTATCTTCTCTTATTATACTATTCTATATTAGAAATGTCAGAATATATGCCTAAAATCGAATAAATTAAGCTAAAAAAGACTAGGAAAATTTCCCAGCCTTCTTACATGATTACCGTACTTTTTCGGCTAATGCTTCAGCGAACTTCTCCAGATTTTCAATATCTTCATCTTCTGCTGATAGATCGACTTTGACATTTTCAGCTCCTTTTTCAGCACCTGTCGCTGCAAAAGCGCGATCAAAGTCATCTACTGCCTTACAAAACTCATCATAAAATGTATCGCCTGACCCGACAACACCATAAATCTTTCCGGTCAAGTCAAGACTAGCTAAATCTTCATAAAAATCAACAATTTCATCAGGCAACTCGCCGTCACCGTATGTGTAAGAAGCAACGATTGCGATGTCTGCTTCTAGAAATTCCTCTGCATCAACCGTTGTGCATTCATCAATATCTACTTTTAAACCAAGTTCTTTTAATTTATCAGCTACAATATCTGCGATTTCTTCTGTATTTCCTGTCATACTCGCAAATACAATTTTTGCTAAAGCCATAATTTCCTCCAAAAAATTCTATCAATTTATTATAACACATTGAACAAATTGTTGCACTTCAAATCTCTTAAAGTTCCCTACTTTTCCCTTTTACTTTTTAAAATAATCATCTTATGATACAATGAATAAAAGGTAGAGCGGAGGTTATCATATGGAAATTTTCAAGCAAATTTTACATAAAATTAAAGAATATGATACGATTATCATTCATCGTCACATGCGACCCGATCCTGATGCATTAGGAAGTCAAGTCGGTTTGAAAAAATTACTTCAAGTCAATTTTCCTGAGAAAAAGATTAAAGCAGCGGGAAAGACTGAACCTACTCTTGCTTGGCTGGCCAAAATGGATGATGTTTCAGACGATGATTACAAACATGCTTTAGTTATTATTTGTGATACAGCAAATACTGCTCGGATTGATGACGAACGGTACAACAAAGGAGATTTTCTCATCAAAATCGATCATCATCCAAACGATGACATTTACGGAGACATTTCTTGGGTGGATACTAGCTCTAGCAGTGCTAGTGAGTTAATTGCTCTCTTTGCATTGGAAAATAAACTCAAACTAGATGATTATTCTGCTAAATTGCTTTATGCTGGAATTGTCGGTGATACAGGACGTTTCCTATATCCTGCCACAACTGCCCGCACAATGGCTATCGCAAGTAAACTTCGCGAGTATCCCTTTGATTTTGCTGCTTTGGCTCGAAAAATGGACTCTTTCAGCTATCAAATTGCTAAACTTCAAGGCTATGTTTATGACCATTTAGAAGTTGATGAAAATGGTGCAGCTCGTGTCATTTTAACTCAGGAACTTCTCAAAGCCAATCATTTAACAGATGCTGATACTTCCGCTATCGTTTCAGCTCCAGGGCGTATTGACAGCGTTGAATTATGGGGAATTTTTGTTGAGCAAGAAAATGGCAATTACCGCGTTCGACTACGGAGTAAATTTATCCCGATTAATGAAGTAGCTAAAAAACACGACGGAGGCGGTCATCCTCTTGCCAGTGGTGCCAATGCTTACTCCAAAGAAGAAATCGAAGAAGTTTATCAAGAATTGAAAGAATTGGCAAAAAGGAAATAATTTGGTAGAAAAGACTTGTCAAATCCGCTAGAATTTGGTAAACTATCAAAGTAACGAATCTATGGCTCGCAGAGAGACCATGGCAGAAAGGAAATTTTTAAAAATGAGAAAAGATATTCATCCTGAATACCGTCCTGTTGTCTTTATGGATACTTCAACTGGCTACAAATTCCTTAGTGGTTCTACTAAGTATTCTAGCGAAACTGTTGAATGGGAAGATGGAAACACTTATCCTTTGATCCGTGTGGAAATTTCATCAGACTCACATCCATTCTATACTGGACGTCAAAAATTCACTCAAGCAGATGGACGTGTGGATCGTTTCAACAAAAAATACGGTTTCAAATAAAAATCATATTTACATTACAAAAAATGTTGATAATAAGCCTTTTCCAATTTTGGGAAAGGTTTTTTAGTATAATCAAAAAACTTGGAATCTACGATAGGACTTCCAAGTTTTTACTCTTTTTCGCATTTAGTATTTTAATTGTTGCACAACCAATACATGGCTATCTTTCACACCATATAAACTATGAGGCTCATTGGGTTCCATGGTTAAAAAACTTTCGGGAACGAGTTGGACTGTTTGACCAGATGCTGTAAAATCAACCTTTCCCTCTAGACAGACAACAGTCACCAAAGCATCAGCCTTGTGTTCAGGAATTATTTTTCCTTCTTCTAAGTGAAGATGACGGATGATGCGGTTAGTTTCTTCAACAGGTGTTTCCACGACATCAATAGTAGGGTTCATTGTGTAAATTTTCATGTGTATTGTCTCCTTGTGTTCAACTTTAATCCTTATAATCTCCCCCGGAAAAACCGTAATATTCTTCTAAAGATAGTCCTGAATCTGCAATCGCTTTTGCTTCTTTTCCAACATAGCGGAGATGCCATTGCTCTGGCATATATCCAGTTTTGTCTTCTTTACCATTTAGATAGCGCACGACAAAACCATATTCGGCTGCATGTTTCAAAAGCCATCGACTTGCCTTTTCTTCTGTTACTAGATTTCCGTCTGTGCCAATCAAGTCAAATGCCAAGCCTGTTTGGTGTTCACTATAGCCAGGTCGGGCAGAATAACGATCTGCTGCTTCTTTCCCGTCTTGATTGACATAATTTTGATAAAGAGTAACCTGCGTTTGGTAACTACGGAAACCGCTATATTGATGACTGATAGGATAGCCTTCACTTTGCATGGCCGCAATCAACTCCAGCAATTTTGCTTTAGCAGTAGGATTTTCACCGGGATTGTAATCTGAAGATAATGGATAATGTTTATTTGCGATGACAATTTCATCGTATTTTCCTTTTACACTATAATAAGAACCATTATAATGAACTTTTGCTTTTTTCTTTGCTGGCTCAGAGGACGCAACTTTTGCAGACGTTGTTTTTCCTTCTTGTTTCGTTTCCCCATTCGTTTTCTTTTCCCCACAAGCTGTCAAAAGAAACAAACTCGCTACTAATAAAATCCCAATCCTTTTTTTCATCTGTATTGCCTCATTTATAGAATTTTCTAATTTTCATTATAAGCGTAGATATACTGTCTGTCAATTCAAAAAAGCATGCAATTTGCACACTTTTCATTTTTTCTAGTTAATCATTTAAGACGACCACTTTCCCAAATCCCGCTTGACTTTCGATATAAGAATGGGCTGCTGGGATTTGCTCTAATGAAAAGACTCGTTGAGGAGATACATTTCTTTGGTAAGCATCAATATATCTAAAAAGTTCATCAATAAGCTGCTGGCTCACATTGCCTGAATAAAAGCTCGTCAAAAAACTATTATTTTTTATTTCTACGATTGGGTCAAACTCCTCTACATACTATTTGCCACCTAATTGACCAGTGTTACAGATAATTCCTGCACTTTGAATATGGTCAAATGAATTTTTTAAAGTAGCCGGACCGACTAATTCAAGGATTTTATCAAACTTTTCTTCGGTTTGCAAAACTCCTTTTTCATCTAAAATAATCTCATCAAAACCTTGATGTTGAAGCAAATCTTTTTAGCGAGAGAACGAACTGCGCCAACTACACGATTCTGTGGGAATTGCGCCTTTACCAATTTTAAGAAAGCTAATCCAACGCCACTTGTCGCAGCTCGGACTAAGATTGAATCTCCTTCTTTTATCTGCAGATTTTTGAAGGAGCCAAAAGCGGTATAATAGGTCTCTGGAACTGCTGCTAACTCAGACCAAGGTAATTGGCTATCTACGGGATAAATCTGCTCATTTGGAAGTAGAGCATATTCAGCATAAGAACCGTCAAAAGCACGTCCCATTTCACCCATGATGGAAATAATTTTTTGTCCAAGTTGTAAATCTGCCCTTGTCGTTTCAACCACTTGTCCTACACACTCAATCCCCAAAATGCGTGGGAATTGAATAGTTGGAGATAGACCTTTCCGAGTGAAAATTTCTGAATGATTGATCCCAAAACCTTTAATCTTGACTAGAGTCTAGCCTTCTTTTACATTCAGGATTTCTCGTTCTTCTAGAACAAATTTTTCTGGACCACCAGGCTCATAAATCACCATGGCTTTCATTTTTTGATTCATAGAACTTCTCTTTAGCTTGCTAATTCTAGTAGTTTTCTTACAAATTCATTAGCTGGCTGTTGTTTAATTTCCTCTGGCGTGCCATATTGCTGGATTTCTCCCTTATCTAAAACGAGGATTTTCGTACCTAGTTTCAAAGCTTCTGCTATATCGTGCGTGATAAATACGACTGTAATGCCGGTTTCTTCATGCAGTAATTTTAATTCACGCTGTAACTGATAGCGCGTAATAGCGTCCACTGCTCCAAACGGCTCATCCATTAGCAAAATATTAGGTGTTGCAGCTAATGCACGCGCAATCCCTACTCGTTGCGCCTGCCCGCCCGAAAGGGCTGCTGGGTAGCGATTTTTTAGCTGAGTATCCAAACCAAGCATAGCTAACTTTTCATCGATAATCTTCTCTATTTCTGCTTGATTTTTCTTTTGTAAATTTAAGACAAAGGCAATATTTTCAGCGACTGTTAAATGTGGAAAAAGTCCATTCCCTTGAATTGAATAACCGATGTTACGCCGCAATTCAATCAAATCCGTGTCCTGCACATCTTGACCATTGATAAGGATTTGCCCTTGATTCGGCTTGACCAAACCATTTATCATCTTTAACAATGTCGTTTTGCCTGAGCCAGAAGTCCCCACAACTGTCAGAAAAGTGCCGTCTTCAATCTTTAGATTTAGATTTTTGATAATGTCTTGATTCCCATAAGATTTGCTAATTTCTTTATATTCAATCATTTTTTCAAAATCCCTTTCTCTACAAGATAGTCATGAGCAACTTTAGCAGGCTCTTCTTTGTCGTTTTCTACTTTGTGGTTCAATTCTGCCATTTTACTATCCGTTAAAATACCGTCTAATTTTGCCAATGCTTTTTTCAATTGTGGGTATTTTTTTAGAGTGGCTTCTCGAACAACTGTTCCTGCCTGATAAGAAGGATAGATTTTTTTATCATCTTTCAAAACCACTAGATTGGCACCATAAAGCTGTCCATCTGTAGTAAAAATATCAATCGCATCAACTTTTCCGGATTTAATAGCCTGATATTTCAATCCGCTATCCATATCCACTTGAGATTTGAACTTCATACCATAGGTAGATTGCAAACGTGCAAAACCGTCTTCACGACCAAAAAAGTCATACTCTGCACCAAAAGTTAAATTAGGACTAGCCTTGGCTAAATCACTAAAGGTTTTAATATTGTATTTTTCTGCTACATCCTTGCGAACGGCTAAGCCATATGTGTTATTAAAGCCAAATGTATTAGCCCAGGCAAGCTGATATTTTTTACGGTATAGGTTTTCAAGTGTCTTAAATTGACTTTCGTCATAAGAACCTGATTTTTTGAGAATAACTTCCCAGATCGTACCGGTGTATTCAGCATAAATATCGAACTCGCCTTTTGTAATGGCAGGGTGAATATTAGCTGTCCCACCACCAACACCTTTGGTCATTTTGACCTTCAGATTGGTGTATTCTTCAATAACTTGCTTTTGCATTTCCCCTAAGATATAGTTTTCTGTCTGTGGCTTGGTCGCAATTTTGACCGTTCCACCCATTGGATTCATTTGGAAAAACGCGATTATTCCTGCTGTCAAAAAAGTTATGAAACTTAAGACAACCAACCATTTTTTGGATACTTTTTTATGGTTTAAGATTGATTTTTCGACCAAAGAGAGGATAAAATCAAAGACCAGTGCCAACAAAGCTACTAAAATACTTCCGACCAAGGTTAGGGTTTGATTATTGGTTGTAATCCCACGGTAGATTGCAACCCCCAGACCGCCAGCACCGACGAAAGAGGCAATCCCGGCTAGTGCAATGGTCATCGTCACCATATTGCGAAAACCTGCCATCATGACCGGAAAGGCAAGTGGCAATTGAACCTTGGTTAAAATCTGTTCGCGAGTAGAACCCATTCCTTCTGCTGCTTCAACGAGAAGCGGATCAACACCTGTAATCCCTGTATAAGTGCTCCGTACCATAGGTAAAAGTGCATACAAGGTTAGAGCTACAATTGCTGTCTTGTTACCAATTCCTGTAATTGAAATCAAAATCCCTAAAAGGGCAATAGAGGGAATTGTATAAAGAATATTCACTATTCCGATAACGACACCAGCCCAGCTTTTTTTGAAACTGATGAAAATTCCAAGCCCAACTCCCAAAATTAAAGCAAGCAAGATAGACAACCCCGATATCCAGATATGATCCCGCACCAGACTAAATAGAAACTGCCATTGATTGGTCACTAATTTGATTAACTCGTTCATGCTTCATCCTTTCTTGATTGGCTTAAATTTACTAAAATACGCTCTAAATAAATCTCAAATTCACTGATTTCCAGATCAGAAAAACCACTGTAAAAGATTTCAATGATTTCATCAGAAATTGCATCATATTCTGCTTTTAATCCTTTTGCATAATCTGTCAGACAAATCATCTTTTTCCGCTTATCTTTTTCATGAGAACACCGTTCCACAAGCTTCATGCGAATCATTCGGTCAATCATTTTGGTTAGAGTGTTCAACGTCAAGCCAGTCTGCTCTGACAGTTCGGTTTGGCTTTGATAATTTTTTTGCCAAAGCGCATGTAAAATACGTCCCTGCTCTCCATTAAAGGCTTGGATTCCTCGTTCTAACAAAATGTGGTTCATCAGTCGATTGGACAAACGATGAATTTTTCCAATGTAAAACCCACTATTAATTATTTTTCTATCCAACTGTTTTTCCTCTAAAATTATACGATATAGAAGTTTATTTATAATACTATATCGAACCTTTTTTGTCAAAGATTTGGTTTCAAAAAAAAGATGAGCAAGTGCTCATCTTGAAATAATCTTTTGTACCCGTTCCCTTAAATCAGGGATTACGGTTTCTGCAAACCAAGGATTCTTAGCCATCCAGATTTGATTCCGTGGTGAGGGGTGGACAAGCGGGAAAAATTTTGGCAAGTAGTCTTGATAATGTTTTACCGTATCAGTTAGTTTTACAGTTCCTTTTTGATGAAGGTAGTATTTTTGAGCATACTGACCAATTAGAATGGTCAATTCAAGATCTGGTAGCAATTCTAAAATCGGCTGATGCCATTTTTCAGCAAAGCCCTTGCGCGGTGGCAAATCTCCTGATTTTCCATGACCTGGAAAGTAAAAGTCCATTGGAATCGCAGCAAAATAACCTGAATGATAAAAAGTATCATAATCAACACCCATCCATTCACGCAAGCGATCACCGCTCTTATCATTCCAGTACAAGCGCGTTTCCTGCGCTTTGATGCCCGGTGCTTGACCGACAATATTGATACGTGCCGTTTTAGGCGCTGCAAAAAGCGGCTCAATTCCTCGCTTTGTATATGCTTGATTTTGTGAATCAGCCATAATAGCTTTCTTAATGTCTTCTAGCGTTTCCATTTGTTGCCTCTATTTTTGATAATTTTTCATCATATAATTTTTCAAATCCATTGCCTGCCGTCCTGTGATTGTCCGAAAATCATCTGTCACAATATCCAGACAGCCTTGACTTCCAGCTTGATAAAGAGAAGCCAGCACAACACCGAAACCTTTTGGTTGATCATAAAGGGCAGCAAATTCCTCAACCGTCACTGGTTGGTAGCCAATCTCGTGACCAGAAACCTCGGACAAAAGATTAGCCAGCTCCAACATTGTGTAATTGCGTTCTTGAGTCAAAACATACGTCTTTCCCTGTAAGGCAGGTAACATAGCCAGTTTGACAATAGCTTCTGCACTATCTTCCCGCGAAACAAAGCTCATTTTGGCATTTCCCATTGGATAAATAACAGCCTTGCGCTCTATTAACTCAGGTAAATAAGGCACCAATGGATCAGCATACATAGCATTTTTGATAATGCTGTAAGAAAATCCAGCCGACGCTAGACGAGTATTGGCATATGCAAAGAAAGCTGCCATGTGAAATGGACTATTGACTTGATCGGCGAAAAATCCAACAAAGATAAAGTGCTTAACTCCAGCTCTTTCTGCTGCAATGACCGAATTTTCAAATTCTGGCACACGCACAATGCTTGGATGGGAAATACTTGGAATGTAAATCAAAACATCCGTTCCACGCCAAGCCTCGACCATAGAATCCACATCTAAATAATCAGCTGCTCTAACATCAATCCCTGCTGTTACATATTGACTTGCTTTTTTGGGACTTCGAACAGATAGCCGAATTTCATTAGAATTTAAATGTTTTCGTGCCTCAGCAATAACCTTTTGCCCCAATTGACCTGTCGCACTCGTAATGGTGTAAATCATAATTGTTCTCTTTCTTTGAAAGAAACTCAACTATTTCTAGCTGAGTTTACCTGTTTTATTTAATCAGTTCATAAATTGCTTCAGCATAAATAGCTGCTGCACGGAAAAGATCTTCCACATCTATAAATTCATTTGCTTGGTGCATGGTATCTGTATAGCCTGGGAACATAGCGCCATAAGCAACACCGCGTTTTAAGAGACGACCAAAGGTTCCTCCACCAATGATTTGTTCATGACCTTTCAGCCCTGTTTGCTTTTCATACACGTCCAAAAGCGTTGTCACAAGTGGATCTTCCATTGGAACATAATGAGGAACATGCTCGTGCTCTGACAATGTCACTTTCTCCACAGGCAAGTTTTCCAATTTAGATTTGATCACTTCTGGATTGGTTCCTTGTGGATAGCGGAAATTAAGGGCAATGGTGTTGTCATCACTTGCTTCATCAAAGCGGAAGACCCCTGCATTCATAGAAAGAGCGCCCATTTTTTCATCTATATAATCCACTTTCAGAGCTTTTCCTTCGTGGTCTTCTAAAAGAATGTTTCCTGCCACTTCAAGATAGTCTTTAGCAGAATCTGCAAAATCAAACTGGGTCAAGAATTTTGCCAGATAAGTCGCACCATTGACACCGGATTGTGGAGAGGCTCCATGAGCAGACTTCCCAACAATCGTAACTGTTAATTGACCACTCGGTAATTCTTGGTATTCAAATCGAAGTTCGTGTTCCTTTGCAAATTCGTCCAATTTATCTACAAGATTTGGCACATTTCCTGATACTACTGCTGTTGCAGATTCAGGAACCATATTTTCACGAAGTCCGCCAGTAAAACTATGCAAGCGCGCAGCTCCGCCATTTTCTCCTGCAAAATGAAGATATTCGGTGATATTCCCTTTTTCACCATTGATAATCGGAAATTCTGCATCTGGCGAAAAGCCAAAGTCTGGCTCTGGCAGACCAACGTGTTTGAAATAATAGTCCATATCAGCCCAGCCGGATTCCTCATCTGTACCAACTACAAAACGAACCTTCTTAGATGTCGGCAAGCCTAATTCTTTGATAATTTTCAGTCCATAATAGCAAGCCACCGTCGGCCCTTTATCATCACTCGCACCACGTGCAAATAATTTACCTTCCTTGATAGTTGGCGTATAAGGATCTGTATCCCAGCCACTTCCAGCCGGCACAACATCCATATGCGCAAAAATTCCAAGCACTTCTTTTCCTTCGCCATATTCAAAATGCCCTGCATAATTGTCCACATTCTTCGTTGAATAACCATCACGCGCAGCTAATTCTAAGAATTTTTCCAAAGCCTTAACAGGTCCAGGCCCAAAAGGATGTTCTTTATCTGCTTTCGTGTCATCTCGCTCGGAGTTGATTTCCAAAAGGCTAAATAAGTCAGCCAATAGAGCATCGCGACGTTTTTCAACCTCTGCTTTAAAATCAATCGTCATAAAATCAGATTCCTTTCTATCAACGTTTTTCAATAATCTCATCCACTGGCAAACGATAACTTGGCTCCAGTTTGTCGTCTGTGTAACCAACGGTAATTAAAAGTTCTGGACGGAAGCGTTCATCAATATCTAGCACTTGATTGACTTTCGACTTATCAAATCCAAGGATAACATTGGAACCAATTCCTTGGTCAGTCAATGCTAAAACAAGATTCATTGCCACCAAACCAGCATTTAAAGCCAAATAATCGCTTTTTTGCTGCTCAGAATAATGCCCATATTCAACCGGTAAATTTTGCATATAATATTGCAACAATTCGTCGGACATATTATTGACCCCAGCCACACGAGCAATCTTCCGAGCGCGTTTGACTAAATCTGTATCTGTAAAAAGAGCAATCGTCACAGGTGCTTCTGTAATTTGGTCTTTGTTTGCACCGAAAGCAATCTCAGCCAACTCTGCATTTTTCTCACGAACAACTACAAATTTCCAAGGCTGGCTATTGTGAGCACTTGGCGCTAAAGTTGCAATTTCAATCGCCGTCCGCACATCTTTCGGATCAACTGCTTTATCATTGAAATGCTTCGTTGCATGACGCTTTTTATTTAATTCAAGAAATTTCATAGGGACTTTCCTTTTCTTATTATACTAATTTCATTTTACCATAAATTGGAAGAGCTTGCAGAGGTTTTTCACGAGAAATAGTCTGATGAAGTTGCTTCCCTAAAATCTAGGAGTTGGTTATCTTTTTATCTGTAGATTTGCTCAATTTCTCCTGCACAGCCTCCGCTACTTTTCGCGGGACACCCACTTCGACAATTTCATCCACGCTGGCTTTTTTGATGTTGGTCAAGGATTTAAAGTGTCGCATCAGATTTTGCTTGCGCTTGAGTCCTAGACCCTCAATACCATCCAATTGCGATGAAAAGGAGTTTTTTGAGCGAAGCTGGCGGTGGAAGGTAATGGCAAAGCGGTGAACTTCATCCTGAATACGTTGGAGGAGGAAAAATTCCTGCGAATTGCGAGATAACTCAACCACTTTCAAAGGATCGCCAAAGAGTAATTCATGCGTCTGGTGCTTGTCGTTCTTTTGCAAACCAGCGATAGGAATATCTAACCCTAATTGATTTTGAATGACGTCTCTAGCAATATTGACTTGCCCCTGACCACCATCAATGACAATAAGATCAGGCGGTATTAAACCATCTCGCATAACCCGACTGTAACGGCGCTTAATCACTTCTCGCATACTAGCATAGTCATCAGGACCGACAACTGTCTTAATTTTATACTTGCGATAATCTTTTTTGCTGGGTTTCCCATTGACAAAGACCACCATAGCTGAAACAGGACTAGTTCCCATAATATTGGAATTATCAAACGATTCAATCCGAACTGGAGTGGGAATATTGAGCAACTGACCTAGATTTTCAATAGCTCCCTGTGTTTTTTCAACAGATTTCTCCAACAAATCAAACTTCTGCTGCAAACTAACTTGCGCATTTTTAATAGCCAAATTAACCAGCTGTTTCTTCTCTCCTCGCTGAGGTTTGAGAATCTTCGTATCTACCACAGCCTGAACAGCTATTTCATCAATATCAGATGGAATCAAAATTTCATTGGGAATCAGATGAGATTTTTCCTGATAAAATTGACCAATATAGGTCAGAAAATCCTCATCGGGATCATTGTAATAAGGAAACATATTCACGTCTCGCTCAATGAGTTTTCCTTGACGGACAAAGAAAACCTGTACGCACATCCATCCTTTGTCCACATAATAGCCAAAGACATCCCGATTCTGCAAATCCTTCGCCATCACTCGTTGCTTGGTGCGAAGTGTCGCAATACTTTGAAGCAAATCTCGGTATTCAGCCGCTTTTTCAAATTCCATCTTTTCAGCAGCACTAGTCATTTTTCCTTTCAATTCATCAATAATCTTATTATCATGACCTTTGAGGAAATCTGCTACTTCCTGAGCCATATTTTGAAAAAAATGCTGCTCATTATGGCAAATAGTGTGAGCTCGGCACTGTCCGATGTGGTAGTAGAAACAAACCTTCTCAGGCGGATTGGTACACTTGCGAAAAGGGAAAATTCGATCCAGCAGACGCTTAATTTCATTGGCAGCACCTACATCAGGATACGGACCAAAATACAAGCCACCGTCTTTCTTGACCTGACGCGTAATAATTAGACGTGGATATTTCTCATTGGTAATTTTGATAAAAGGGTAGGACTTATCATCCTTGAGCATGATGTTGTACTTAGGCTGATTTTCCTTGATTAGATTGATTTCAAGCAGCAAGGCTTCAATATTAGACTCCGTGACAATAAACTCAAAATCCTCAATCTCAGACACCAGTGCTTCCGTTTTAGTATCATGACTCCCACGAAAATAAGAGCGCACTCGATTGCGCAAATTCTTAGCCTTGCCTACGTAAATAATGGTGCCATTTTTATCTTTATGAATATAGCAACCTGGACTAGTCGGCAGCAATTCTAATTTTGATTGAATCAAGTTATTCATAATTAACATTATAGCAGAAATGACCAAAAGGAAGTGAAAAGGAGCATGGAAAACCTAAATTATCTGCAATATAAAAAAGAGGACAACAACGCCCTCTTTCAGTAATTGAGATTCCAATTGTCTTAATTGACCATGGTCTCCGTTTCGATATTATTCAAAATCAAGATATTCTTTTTCAAGTTCAAGAACTTCTTCCATCGTTGCACATTCTGTAAGAGCACGTTGAGCAAGTTCTTGCATCTTCTTCGTATCCAATTTCTTCATCAAGCTACGTGTACGAAGAACAGATGTTGCACTCATTGAGAACTCATCCAGACCGATACCAACTAGAAGTGGAACAGCAGTTTGGTCACCTGCCATTTCACCACACATACCAGCCCACTTGCCTTCAGCGTGAGCAGCTTTGACCACTCGATCCACTAAGCGAAGGATAGATGGGTTATATGGTTGGTAAAGATAGGAAACTTGTTCGTTCATACGATCAGCAGCCATTGTGTATTGAATCAAGTCATTGGTACCAATTGAGAAGAAGTCAACTTCTTTTGCAAATTGGTCAGCGAGCATTGCTGCCGCTGGAATTTCAATCATGATACCAACTTGAATATTGTCCGCAACTGCCACACCTTCTGCAAGCAATTTAGCTTTTTCTTCTTCCAAAATGCCCTTTGCTGCACGGAATTCAGTCAACAAAGCAACCATTGGGAACATGATACGCAATTGTCCATGCACAGATGCACGCAACAGTGCACGTAATTGTGTGCGGAACATTGCATTGCCTGTTTCAGAAATAGAAATACGAAGAGCACGGAATCCAAGGAACGGATTCATTTCTTTTGGTAAATCAAAGTAAGGAAGTTCTTTGTCGCCACCGATATCCATTGTACGGACAACAACTGGCTTACCATTCATGCCTTCCAAAACAGCCTTATAAGCTTCATACTGCTCATCTTCTGTTGGGAAATCTTGGGAATCCATGTAAAGGAATTCAGTACGGTAAAGTCCGACAGCTTCAGCGCCATTAGCGTTGACACCTTCAACATCTTTTGGTGTACCGATGTTTGCAGCCAGTTCAAAATGTTTTCCGTCAGCTGTTACTGTTTCAGCATCTTTCAGTAAATCCCATTCAGCTTTTTGTTTTGCATAGGCTTCACCCGCTGCTTTAAAGGTTGCAACTTGTTCTTCTGTTGGATTGATAATAACCTCACCAGTAATTCCATTCACAGCAACTGTATCACCGTCTTTTACTAATTCGGTAATGTTATTTGTTCCAAGAACCGCAGCAATTTCAAGAGTACGAGCCATAATAGCTGAGTGACTTGTACGTCCACCAATGTTGGTTACAAAAGCTTTAACAAAGTTTTTATCTAATTGAGCGGTATCAGAAGGAGTCAAGTCGTGAGCAATCACAACCACTTCTTCATTGATCATAGCAGGGTTTGGCAAGCGTACACCAAGCAAGTGAGCCAACACACGTTTGGTCACGTCGCGAATGTCTGCTGCACGTTCTTGCATGTATGGGTTATCTTCCATATTTTCAAAGAGAGTGATGAACATGTCTGTTACTTCTTTCAGACCTGCTTCAGCATTCACTTTTTTTGCACGAATTGTTTCTTTAATCTGACCAATCATTTCTGGGTCAGAAAGTACCATTAAGTGAGCATCAAATACTTGAGCTGCTTCTTCTCCAAGGCTTTCTACTGCTTTCTCACGGATAACAGAAAGCTCGTTCTGTGAAGCTTCAAGAGCTACATCCAAACGAGCCTCTTCTGCATTTGTATCTTCGACTGAAGCAGTCTCAAATGATAAATCCGGTTGAACAAGTAGATATGCCTTAGCAACAGCAACACCATCAGATGCTGCAATTCCTTTTAGCATTTCTGTCATGTTAAGCCAATCCTTCTTTTGTCATTGTTTCTGCGATTGCTACAATTGCATCATCAGCGTCTGCACCTTCTGCAGTAATTGTTACATCAGCCCCTTGACCAACACCAAGGCTCATAACACCCATGATTGATTTGAGGTTTACTGATTTACCTTTGTATTCAAGAGTAATATCTGAAGCAAATTTGCTAGCAGTTTGAACTAACAAAGTTGCTGGACGTGCGTGAATACCTGTTTCTGCCACAATGTGGAAATCTTTAGAAGCCATAGTTTGACTCTCCTTTAATGTAATCTTTTTGGGGTCTCATGTGATAACCCTTACAATTCTAGATTATAACATCTTTGTAAAATTTTTTCAAGAATTTTATGTGTATTCAGCAAGTCTTTTTTATGAGAATTACTGAAATTTCATTAAAACGAGATTTTCACTGTCCAATTGATTGACACATTTTTAATCCATTGTTCCCTAAGGAAAGCTTAGTCTAACGAAGCCCAAAACAGGAGTTCATTCTATCTTTTTCTTTTTCCAAGAAAACACTATATCTAGTATCATGGTATTTAAAACCCCAAAACAAAACACAATATTTAGAACATAATAGTTGACAAAATTCCCTGCTTTGGATATACTAATTCCATACTGAATTTAAAGAAATTAGGAGTTCATTATGGTAACTATTTACTCAAAAAATAATTGCGTTCAATGTAAAATGACAAAACGCTTCTTAGACACTAACCATGTAGAATATCGTGAAATCAATTTGGACGAACAGCCTGAATACATCGATCATGTGAAAAGCTTAGGCTTTAATGCTGCTCCAGTCGTTCAAACTCCAACGGAAGCATTTTCCGGTTTTCAACCAGGTAAATTGAAAAAATTATCATAAAATTGTTGTAATCATAGAGCTATCCAGCCGCTTCTATAAACCATAGAAGCTCTTTCTTTTGCAAAACAATTCAATCATTTAGAAAAGGAACAATATGGGACTTAAACAACTCGAAGACGTGACGTATTTCCGTCTGAATAACGAAATCAACCGTCCAATCAACGGACAGATTATGCTTCACAAAGATAAGGAAGCCTTGGAAGCATTCTTTAAAGAAAATGTTGAACCAAATACGAAAAAATTCTCTTCTATCACAGAAAAAATTCACTATTTAATTCAAGAAAACTATCTAGAAAAAGAATTCATCCAGCTTTATTCACCTGAATACATTGAAGAACTGGCTGCTTTCATTCGTGAACAAGATTTTCATTTTAAATCTTTCATGGCAGCTTATAAATTCTACAATCAATACGCTCTCAAAACAAATGACGGTGAATATTACCTTGAAAGCATGGAAGACCGCGTTCTTTTCAATGCGCTCTATTTTGCCAACGGTAATGAAGCAATCGCCAAGGATATTGCCAATGAAATTATTCACCAGCGCTATCAACCGGCTACACCAAGCTTCCTCAATGCAGGACGTGCCCGTCGCGGTGAACTAGTTTCTTGCTTCCTCATCCAAGTAACAGATGATATGAACTCTATCGGCCGCTCCATTAACTCTGCTCTGCAGCTATCTCGTATCGGTGGTGGCGTTGGGATCTCTCTCAGTAACCTGCGTGAAGCAGGTGCTCCCATCAAAGGGTATGAAGGGGCTGCTTCTGGTGTTGTACCAGTGATGAAACTGTTTGAGGACAGCTTCTCTTACTCTAACCAGCTGGGGCAACGTCAGGGAGCCGGGGTTGTTTACCTCAATGTCTTCCACCCAGATATCATCGCTTTCCTTTCTACAAAGAAAGAAAATGCTGACGAAAAAGTTCGGGTTAAAACTCTTTCTTTAGGAGTTGTCATTCCAGATAAATTTTACGAATTAGCTCGTAAGAATGAGGAAATGTACCTCTTCAGTCCTTACTCTATTGAACGCGAGTACGGTGTCCCATTTGCTTATATTGATATTACTGAAAAATATGACGAATTGGTTGCCAACCCTAAGATTAATAAAACGAAAATTAAAGCTCGTGATTTAGAAACTGAGATTTCCAAGTTGCAGCAGGAATCTGGCTATCCTTATGTAGTTAATATTGACACTGCTAATCGTGCGAATCCAGTAGACGGCAAGATTATCATGAGCAATCTCTGCTCCGAAATCCTGCAAGTACAAGAACCCAGTCTCTTGAATGACGCTCAAGAATTCGTTCGTTTAGGAACAGATGTTTCTTGCAATCTCGGCTCTACCAATGTGGTCAATATGATGACTTCACCAGATTTCGGTAAGTCTATCCGAACCATGACGCGGGCGCTGACGTTTGTTACAGATAGCTCTCACATCAAAGCTGTTCCGACTATTGATCATGGCAATAGCTTAGCTCACACCTTCGGGCTAGGCGCCATGGGATTGCACAGCTATCTGGCTCAACAATTGATTGCATACGGTTCAGCTGAGTCTGTTGAGTTTACCAGCATTTACTTTATGCTGATGAACTACTGGACCTTAGTAGAATCCAATAACATCGCCCGCGAGCGTGGGGTGGTTTTCCATAACTTTGAAAAATCTGATTATGCAAATGGTTGCTACTTTGACAAATATGTGACTGGTGAATTTGTACCGAAATCTGACCGAGTTAAAAAACTCTTTGAAAATATCTTTATCCCTTCTGCTAAAGATTGGACTGAGCTACGCGAAAAAGTCATGACAGACGGTCTTTATCACCAAAATCGCTTAGCTGTTGCACCGAATGGCTCTATCAGCTATATCAATGATGTATCTGCTTCTATCCACCCTATTACGCAACGCATCGAAGAACGCCAAGAAAAGAAAATTGGAAAAATATACTATCCAGCAGCTGGTCTATCAACTGAGACGATTCCTTACTACACCAGCGCTTATGATATGGACATGCGCAAGGTCATTGATGTCTATGCAGCAGCGACTGAGCACGTGGATCAAGGATTATCTCTGACCCTCTTTATGCGTAGCGACATTCCACAGGGACTCTACGAATGGAAAACTGAAAGCAAACAAACCACGCGCGATCTGTCTATCCTGCGCAACTACGCCTTTAACAAGGGCATTAAATCAATCTACTATGTCCGCACCTTTACAGATGATGGCGGCGAAGTTGGAGCGAATCAGTGTGAAAGTTGTGTGATTTAACGAGGATTAAAATTTCTCTTGTTTATGTTAGCACAACAACTGCTATGAGCGAGATTCTTTTGTATTATATAAAGTTTCTAAAATCCTTTCAGAACAAATTTAAACTATCTGTAAACGATAAAAATCAACTGGAATAAAAGAAAGTAATCAACATGAAAACCTATTACAAAGCCATAAATTGGAATGCCATTGAAGATGTCATTGACAAGTCCACTTGGGAAAAGCTGACCGAGCAATTCTGGCTCGATACGCGAATTCCCCTCTCCAACGATTTGGATGACTGGAGAAAATTATCACCTGAAGAAAAAGACCTTGTTGGTAAGGTCTTCGGCGGATTAACATTATTGGATACGATGCAATCTCAATCAGGTGTCGAAGCTATCCGAGGAGATATTCGCACACCTCATGAAGAGGCTGTGTTGAATAACATCCAATTCATGGAGTCTGTTCATGCCAAGTCGTATTCATCTATTTTCTCAACCCTTAACACGAAATCAGAAATTGACGAAATTTTTGAATGGACCAATACAAATCCTTATTTGCAAAAGAAAGCAGAAATTATCAACGAGATTTACCTCAATGGAAATGCTCTTGAAAAGAAGGTTGCCAGTGTCTTTCTGGAAACCTTCCTCTTCTACTCTGGTTTCTTTACTCCGCTCTACTATCTTGGAAATAACAAGTTGGCCAATGTAGCTGAAATCATCAAATTGATTATCCGTGACGAATCTGTCCACGGAACGTATATCGGTTATAAATTCCAGTTAGGCTTTAACGAATTGCCAGAAGAAGAACAAGAAACATTCCGAGAATGGATGTACAATCTGCTCTATACCCTCTATGAAAATGAAGAAGGCTACACAGAAACCTTATATGACGGTGTCGGATGGACAGAAGAAGTCAAAACTTTCCTTCGGTATAATGCTAATAAAGCTCTGATGAATCTTGGTCAAGACCCACTTTTCCCTGATACAGCTGATGACGTCAATCCGATTGTCATGAATGGTATTTCAACTGGAACCTCTAACCATGACTTCTTTTCTCAAGTCGGAAACGGTTATCTTCTTGGTGAAGTTGAAGCCATGCAAGATGATGATTATAATTACGGGTTATAAAATATCAATTAACAAAAATAACATCTAATAACACAAAAACACGAATGGGACATACCAACAATAAGTGGTACTACTCCTTTCGTGTTTTTGATTTTAAATTATGAATGATTTGCCATTTTTAAACCACTATTGAAACATCGTAAGCAGCATAACGAGAGCTGCTGGTGTGTTGTTTAAAATATGCACAGCTATTGAATCCTTGAGATTTCCTCGACGTGCAAAGGCAGCATAAAGCACTAATCCCATGGCAAAATAAAGTGGAAACTCTGTCCATTTTGAAATATGAGGAAGTGCAAAAATGATAGATGTTATGATGGCTGCTGATATTTTTTGATCTTTCTCAAAGAAAAAGATTGTCGCAAAACCACGGAATACTAATTCTTCAATCACCGGAGCTATTATTGCAACAGTTACTACATATAACAGAGCAAAAAAGATATGATTAACAGACATAATTTTTCCTAGACTTTGTAAAGCGTTATCGTTGCTGGTCGTACTTTGTCCTGTTAAAAGAATATTTAGATAAGTTCCAACTACTGCTACCACTCTCGCCACTAAAAAGAATAACAAGGCTTTTCCAAAATCTCCCCAAGAAAACGACAGAACTTTGACGTCTTTTGAGATGTGTGTTTGGTATCTCCTCCATAAAGTGCGGATAGCAAAAAACACGAGCACAAGGTAGGCTAACACCAGTAAAATTTCTATATACACGGGCAAATCTTGCCCTCTAGCTAGAAACAACATAGGAATGCCATTGATAGCCATGACTAACACAATCAGTCCCAATAATTTTAAAATTCCAAGTCCAAGATGGGCTATTTTTTTCATTAAAATGCTCCTCGTATAACTAGTTATGTTTCATAAGATTGGGACAGAACTTATCTTGAAAAATTTAAGTTCGTAGTTCCCTACATGCAAGACTGCTCAACAGTCTCCCTGACTGTTGAGGCGGTGGATAAAGAAAACAGAGTTTTCGTCAAAAGTGTTCTTTCTAGCTTGAAAAGCGAACAGGTTTGAGACTTGCTTCGCAAGCCCTATCCGCCACCTCAAAGCAATGCTTTGAGCAATCACCTATTGTGCTATTCGCTTATCACTAAATGAGATAGAGTCAGAGATACTTTTTGACCAGCCTTATTTAAAGTATTTCTTTATCATAGAAATATTTACTACATTGATGTAGAGGTGGATAAAGACCACGATTGCAATAGGAAGGTATTGAACTTCACGTAATAGAAGCGAAATAGTAAACAGGAGGATGTAGAACGCTGGCAAAATGAACTGATTTAACTGAAAAAGAATCTTAAAGCTCTGCTCATAATGTGCTTCTCTTTCTGCTTCATCATAGGTCTTCATCAAGGCTAAAACATCTTCAGGAAATGTAACGATTGGCAATTTAAAATGCCGAACCTACTCAATTGTCTTTTGGAGACAATATTGTCCATATAGAATATGACTGCCTTTGAATTGTCCGACTAGACTGTAGTAAATAAATTGTCATGCAGAATAAAAGCAGATTGAGCACACGAATAATCCACCCGAAAAGTGTACTATTTAAAAAAGTTGGAAAATGGAAATTTCCGAGCCAACTATTTGCTACAAAAATTCCTAGCAAAATACTCACTACTAGTAAACCGATAATTTTCATCCATTTTTTCATCGCTATTCTCCTTTAGATAAAATACATTTTCTACGTTTTCACCAAAAATATGTGCAATCTTCAAGGCAATGATGACAGACGGAGCATACTCTCCCCGCTCAATCAAACTGACGGTTTGTCGAGAAACTCCTGCTTTTTTAGCCAACTCTGTTTGATTCAACCTATCTCGCGCTCGAAGTTCTTTTAATCGATTTTCCAGCTTCATATGCTCCTCTCCTTTCATCTCTATTGTAACTCATTCGTGTCATTTTGACAACTATTATTGTCAAAAATAACATTATCATTGTCAATTCAATGTAGAAATTTATCCAACTTATATAAAAATCCCCCAAAATTAGTTTGTACCTAACTTTGAGGGAATCCCTTCAACATGATGTTGATTTTCTTACTTCAACTAGTCATTATTCTTTTTTGAACGTTTTGCTAAGATGAAGATGACAACTCCTAAAATGACAATTCCTACTAAACCAAGGAAGGTTACTTTTTCACCAGTTGACGGAAGGAAGCCACGTCTATTTTGTTTTGGCGCTTCTTTAACAACTTTATAATTCACTTTGTAAGTAGAGAAGTGTGTTGTTTTAAAGCTAATCGTTTGGTCTTTGTTGAGAACAAAATCAAATTTTTCTGCTTGTTTACCATCTTTCATAGCATAAACAGATTCCACCGTAGCACCTTGTTTCACTGGTACTGTCACTAATGTGGAGCTAACTTGTGACACTGCTTCACCTTTTGGATTGGTCAAAGTAATATCATAGCTATCTGCATTTTCTTCAATTGTCTTTTTAACTGCTAATTTGAGATTAGCCTTTACTAAATCTGCATTTTGCAAACGAACACCTGTAGCTGTATCCACTAAGGTATCAGAAGTTTCGTTTGGTTTTGGTTTTTCAACATCTGATGAACTAGATGTAGAAGTTTCGTTTGTACTTGACGAAGATTGAGATGTAGACGAAGTTGAAGATGACTCACTTGTACTTGAAGATGGTTCTGAGCTAGAGCTTGGTGGCGTTTGCTCATTTTTAATCTTTTCTTCCATTTCAGCTTCTAGAGCTTTCATTTCTTTAAAGACTTCCTCTGCACGCGCCATACTAGACGCAGTCACTTCTTCTGACGAAGCTCCACCTGCAGCTGCGTATTGTTCATCTAATTTGGCTTGTTCTTCAATCAATCGTGCTTCCAAAGCTTTCCATTTTTCTTGAATGCTATTGCCAAATAATTTTTGATGTTTGGCTGCCATATCGTAAATGTGTGACGCAACCCAGTACCACGAATTTTTGTCGTACTTCGTTGTATCAACTTGGTAAGCTGAATACGTATTGGTAATATTTCCATAATATGGTAGGTATGGAGCGAAACGAGGACTACCAACAGAAAGCCACATTGTGCCACCACCCATGCTAGCAGGGATATTATCTTTCAATTGGAAAATGTGCGCTTCCATTACGTTTGGATTGCCAAGAGGATATTTATAGACTGGATCTACTTTTCCACGCTGAGGAATGCCCTTCCCGTCCAATTCCATTTGGTCAAGGGGTTTAAATTGCGTTCCTTCAAAACGGTTCCGCTGCATCCGCATCACATCTGCAACGTTGATTTTCTTATTGCTAGATTGCAACAAATCAAAATATTTATCATCATAATTGACTGGTGCGTCTGGGTTCAAAGCCTTAATACCAGCCCAAGCCCGTGAACGATCAGCTTCTGCCATTGGCGGATTGTAAGATTGGGAAATATGGAACTTGCCATTGATTTCCTTGTAGGAATTTGCATCTCGTGCTACTTTTTCCACATTTTCTGAAGCAATGACATTTTCCTTATCATTAAAATCAACACTTCCTAAGAAGAAGGTGTTAGGGAAAATACTATATTTGTCGTCTGGATATTTAATGGCAACATATTGATGACCAGATAAGATTTCCATGTACCAGACACCTGTCTTATCTGCAATTGTCACAATGTTCCCTTCAGCAGCACCTTGTTTTTTGACAATCTCTGCAATGAGTTCCACACCTTCACGAGCTGTTTTTACATGTGGCAAAACAACCGTTGTCATAATGGATTCTGCTAAACCTTTTTCCACATAAGGATCAACTTTCTGGATAGCTTTATTCGCCTTAGCTGATACTGTAGCAGAAATGGAAACTCCATGTTCATTGAAGCCTACTTCATCAAAAATACCTTCTTTGGGTGTAACGTCCGAAACAGAAGTATATTTATAGCTATGTGCGGGTAATTGCCATTCAAAGCCATTGGCTTCATCAATCAGCTTTTCTCCCGCTTGATTGTCCTTGGCTGGATGAACTTTAAAGACTTTGTTATGATTAGGCTCCAAATCCTCTGTACGACCATACAAAGTCGAACCATCTGCTGTCAAGTTCTTTCCAACAATAAAACCTGTACAGGCTTCTACTGCTTGAAAAGGAAAGAGAATAAGAGCAGATAACAGAATTGTTAAGCGAAAAATCAATTTTTTCATATATTTCTCCTTTTATGATTGCATGTTGAATACATCAACTTTTAAGAGTGAGCATCACTCTTATTACCTTTTTAAAACCGTATACCTTAAATTTAGTATACTATTTTAAATCTATTTTAGCAAGCGCTTTCATGCAAGTTTTGTGTGTTTTGGTTCCTTATATCTTAAAATTCATAGTAAAAAACCAGGAAATCATTCCTGGGTACATCGTTCATATTGTGAAATCTTTTGCAGTATTTTTTGGTAATCGCTTGCTTCTAAATGATAAGTTAATTCCTCTGGGCTGTAGAAATTTTTTCTCAAAAAGAAATTGCTCGGTAATTCTAATCCTAAAGTATCCAAAACGGTCTGGGTAAATTCTACATAGGCAAATCCAATGGCTGTAATAACATTCTTGTCTTTTACAACAGGCTGATGGAGCATGTTTTCTTTTTCCAAAAAAGAAAAATAGTCTACCAACTCCATATATAAACCACCTGTATAATATCGATTTCTCAATAAACCAGCTTTTCCCAAAAACATAGGTGACGAAGAAATAGCAACTACTATTGTTCGCTTGATATCTACATTTTTCAAAAAAGAGATGAGTCTAGAATCATAAAGGCTAACAAATGGCTCTAGTGTGCCTGGCAATATGATACAATCATACTTTACGCTTTGCATTTCTGAAAAAGTAAAATCTGGAATAACTTGCAAACCTTCTTCACTCGTATAGACTTTCTTTTCTGAAGCAAGATAATCCAAAGATTGTCCAAAAGAAAGACAAAGAATGGATGTCAAAGTTGTGATTTCCTGCAATGAGCATGATGGATACAGTAAAACTGCTATTTTCATAGAGGCTCCTTTTAGAAACATAGATCAGATGTTTGCTACACTTGCTTTGCCAGATATACAAATTCCATTTCATTCTGTACGATTGCTGCTATCCAGATAGGCGTATAGTTATCATCCTTCATAAGAGATTTTATTTTCTATGCTTTTCAGGATTCCAAACAAAGCTTGCGATAAAACTAAAAGCAAATGTCAATAAGCCAACAACAAGGGATAGTAAGAGGGCAATCAAACGTGGCAACAGCAATAATATATTTGGACTTTTTTTCACTTCAAGAGCTGCTACTTCGGCATCTAAACGATCAAATTCTGTCTGAATACGACGTGCTACTTCTTCCACGCCTTCATCATTCATCTTTTTGATGTCTGAAATATCAATAGGTTGTCCAAAATCCATGTCTACACGTTCGCCTTTTGCTAAACCTTTCAGGCTCATCGGTCCTACATAAACAACTGGAAGAATGCGTACCTTTGCCATTTTAGCAATCAGTGCAACGCCACCTTTCACATCTGTCGAATGCCGACTTCCACTTGGAAACATAATCAAAGAACGATCGCTTGATTTCAACATCTTGACAGGGTATTTAATAGCAGATGCTCCTGGATTTTCACGGTCAATCGGAAAGGCACCACACATGCGAATCCACCAACCGAAAACGCGATTTTTAAATAGTTCTTTTTTTGCCATAAAGATGAATTGCTTAGGTCTGGTCGCAAAAGCCATATAAACAGGATCCCACCAGGTACGGTGCGGTGCTACCAAAATATAATTTTCCTCTTGATCCGGAATATTCCCCAAATGATGGTAGTGCGCATTACCATTTAAAGCCCATAAAATCAACATCACCAATCTTCTTAAATATCTATAAAACATAGGCTCTCCCTTCTTATCCTTTTCATTATACCTTATCCAATGCCCACTCGCAAACTTTTTTTGCTTTAAAACTGTTACAGCTGAATGGATTCTATTAGAAATTTTACTAAAAAAATGGTATGATTATCCTCATGAACACGAAAGAATTTACGGGATTAACCCACCAGCAAGTCCAAGAAAAAATTACACAAGGACTCACTAATGATTTTACAGTCAATACAAGTATCAGCACTTGGCAAATCATCAAGCGTAATGTTTTTACGCTATTTAATGCGTTAAATTTTGCAATCGCTGTCGCTCTCGTTTCTGTTCAAGCATGGAGCAACTTAGTTTTCTTCGCTGTTATCTGCTTTAATGCTTTTTCTGGAATTGTCACCGAATTGCGCGCTAAACACATGGTCGATAAGCTCAATCTCCTAAATAAAGAAAAAATTAACGTTATCCGTGATGGGCAAACCACCCCTATTGATCCAGAAAATTTGGTTCTAAATGATGTCATTCGCTTAACTGCAGGGGAACAAATTCCAAGTGACGCAACTGTTTTAGATGGTTTTGCAGAAGTCAACGAAGCTATGTTAACAGGAGAAAGTGACCTTGTACAAAAGGAAATTGGAGATCAGCTTCTCTCAGGAAGCTTTCTTGTCAGTGGTCATGTAGTAGCTGAAATCACCCATGTTGGGTCTGATAACTATGCTTCTAAACTGATGCTAGAGGCTAAGACTGTCAAACCAATCAATTCTCGTATTATGAAATCCATGGACAAGATTGCAGGTTTTACAGGAAAAATCATTATCCCTTTCGGAATTGCGCTCTTTCTAGAAGCTCTCTTGGTAAAACATTTACCTGTCAAAGACTCAGTTGTCAATACCTCAACGGCTCTTCTAGGAATGCTACCAAAAGGAATTGCTCTTTTAACGATTACTTCTCTTTTAACAGCTGTCATCAAGCTGGGCTTACGAAAAGTCCTCGTACAAGAAATGTACTCCGTTGAAACATTGGCTCGTGTTGATATGCTCTGTCTTGATAAGACAGGCACCATTACACAAGGGAAAATGCACGTTGAAACCTTCAGCCCACTCACAGAAGCTTTTTCAGAACAAGCAATCTCTGACATTCTTAGTGCTTATATCACTGCAAGCGATGACAATAATCCAACTGCCCAAGCCATTCGCAAGCAATTTACTACTCCGACTGACTATCAAACAAGTAATATGATTCCATTTTCGAGTGACCGTAAATGGGGAGCTATGGAAATGTCGGACTTAGGTACTGTCTTTCTCGGTGCGCCTGAAATGCTCTTTCATGAAGAAATTGAGCTAGCACAGGAAGCTCAAAAGCGTGGTTCGCGTGTGCTAGCTTTAGCTATTAGTCCTGAACGCATTGACCATAAACACATTCACTTACCAACTAGCATTCAACCCATTGCCATTTTAGAAATCACAGATCCGATTCGTGACGGAGCAGCTGATACTTTGGAATACTTACGCTCACAAGAAGTGGGCTTAAAAATCATCTCAGGTGACAATCCAATTACTGTATCAAACATTGCTGCAAAAGCTGGGTTTTCAAATTACCAAAGTTATGTTGACTGTTCAAAAGTAACGGATCAAGAATTGATTGAGTTGACAGAAAAGACAGCTATCTTTGGCCGCGTTTCTCCTCATCAAAAGAAACTTATCATTCAAACCCTGAAAAAAGCAGGACATACCACAGCAATGACTGGTGACGGAGTCAATGATATTCTAGCCTTACGGGAAGCAGACTGTTCCATTGCCATGGCTGAAGGGGATCCTGCAACCCGACAAGTTGCCAATCTCGTTTTGCTCAATTCTGATTTTAACGATGTACCTGAAATTCTCTTTGAAGGACGCCGCGTCGTTAATAATATCGCCCGCATTGCACCAATTTTCCTTATTAAAACAACTTATTCGTTCATTTTGACAATCATTTGTATTTCCAGTATCTTACTGGGTCGAGCAGAATGGCTCTTAGTCTTTCCATTTATCCCCATTCAAATCACCTTAATTGACCAATTTGTTGAAGGTTTACCACCTTTTGTCCTCACCTTTGAGCGCAATATCAAACCAGTCGAACCCGACTTTCTGAAAAAAGCTATTTTCAAAGCTCTACCAAGTGGACTAATGGTCGTCTTTAGTGTTTTATTTGTCAATATTTTCGGTGGACTACATGGCTGGTCACAAATAGAAATCTCAACTCTGCTTTATTATTTATTAGGTTCCATCGGCTTTCTATCTGTTGTCCGTGCCTGCCTTCCACTCAATCTCTGGCGAATTCTGCTGATCCTCTGGTCACTCATTGGCTTCTTTGGAACAGCCGTTTTCCTGCAAAAGTACATCGAAATCGCTACTCTAACCAGCAATAGCTTCCCAATCTATATCATTTTGATGATTTTATTTACAATTACTTTTATTGTCGTGACACACATACAGAACAAACGGGAGCAAAGTTTATAAATCTTAAGAATAATACCTATAAGCAGTAAGAAAAACCGTACATTTTTGTCTTACTGCTTATTTTTATTGCTTCTTTTCCTCTACATCATGATATAATAAGGGTATATGGCAGAAATTCTTTTAAAAGACGGTGAGCGAATCAATCAGCTCTTTTCTACTGACGTCAAAATTATCCAAAATCGAGAGGTCTTTAGCTATTCAGTAGATAGCGTGCTCCTCTCCCGCTTTCCAAACTTACCTAAGCGTGGTCTTATCGTGGACCTCTGTGCCGGAAATGGTGCTGTTGGGCTTTTTGCAAGCACCCGAACCAAGGCTCAAATCATAGCAGTTGAAATTCAAGAGAGACTGGCAGATATGGCAGAGCGCTCTATTGAGTTAAATGGCTTAACCCACCAAATGCAGATCATTCAGGATGATTTGAAATATCTCACCCACTATATCGACGGTAGCAAAGTGGACATGATCCTCTGCAATCCGCCTTATTTCAAAGTAGATGAGCATTCTAATCTCAACGCAAGTCAATACTATCTGCTTGCCCGGCATGAAATTGCGACTAATCTGGAAGAAATCTGTCAAATTTCCCAACGGGTCTTGAAATCCAACGGACGCTTAGCAATAGTTCATCGTCCCGAACGATTCCTTGATATTGTTGACACTATGACTGCTCACAATTTAGCACCAAAACGCATTCAATTTGTTTACCCAAAGGCAAATCGCGAAGCCAATATGCTCCTCATTGAAGCTATCAAAGATGGTTCCCGTGACGGGCTAAAAATCCTGCCACCGCTTTTCATTCATAATGAAGATGGCAGCTACACTCCAGAAATTCATGAGATTTACTATGGAAATTAAAGCCTATATGTACGTTCTGGAATGTTCCGATGGCTCTCTCTACACAGGGTATACGACCGATGTCAAAAAACGAGTAGACACACATAATGCTGGAAAAGGCGCCAAATATACCCGTGCACGATTACCTGTTACTCTTTTGTATCAAGAAGAATTTCCCGACAAACCTTCTGCCATGTCAGCCGAGGCCCTCTTTAAAAGAAAAACACGACAACAAAAATTAGAATATATTGCAGATAAGAAAAAGTAGAAAGCGGGAGATGATCTGCACCCCAAAAGTTAGACAGAAGAAATCTAACTTTTGGGGTATTTTATTATGAAATTGAGTTATGAAGATAAAGTGCAAATCTATGAACTAAAAAAACAAGGAATCAGCTTAAAGCAACTCTCAAATAAATTTGGAGTACGTATTTCTAC